>JADIME010000003.1 GCA_017694935.1 Candidatus Merdivivens pullistercoris | reverse complement strand
AACCGTTTTACCACGATAACCTGTTTTACCGTTTCGCTGCTCATCATCATAGTGGCCATCATCAATTTCATCAATTTCTCGATGGCTTCGGTGCCGTTCATGATAAAGGGCATCAATACGCGCAGGGTGTTGGGTGCTACCCGCGGACGTCTGATAGGCCGGCAGGTGGGCGAGTCCCTGCTGATAGCGGTTGCGGCCTTCATTCTCAGCGTGATAGTGATGAGGACTTTGTCAGGAACGTTGGTCGCTTCAATGATAAGCGGCTCTCTCGATCCTGCCGACAACCTCGCCCTGACAGGTGCGGGCGCGGCTGTCTCATTGGTTATGGTCGCGCTTGCCGGCATATTTTCCGCAAGTTACAGTACATCGTTCCCTCCTGCAATGGTGCTTAAAGGTTCGTTTTCACTTTCGGCCAAGGGGCGTTCGCTCAGGAGCATCATAGTCGGTTTCCAGTATGTAGTCTCCTTCATCCTGATAATCATGACTCTGTTCATTTACTGCCAGAGGCGTTACATGAACAGTTTCGACATGGGCTTCGACCGTGAGCAGATAGTGACTTTCTATGTCGGGAACTCTGTCGGGGAGCGCAGGCAGGCCTTCGAGGCGCACTTGAAGGAAAACCCTCATGTCCTCGATGTTACTTTTGCCGGCAATGAACTGGTTTCCAACGGAAAAATGGGCTGGGGCAGGATGTATGACGGCGAAAGCGTGAATATAGACTGCCTTCCTGTGGATGCCGACTTCATAGACTTCTTCGGCATGGAAGTGGTGCAGGGCAGGGATTTCATGCCGTCGGACGAGATGAAATCCAACGGGACTTTCATAATGAACGAGGCTACAATGGAGGTTTATCCTTTCTTGAAATTAGACACAAAACTGTCGGGACATGCGGATGAGCCGGCGGATATTGTGGGCGTGGTCAAGGATTTCAATTTCAAGCCTTTGCAGTACGGGGTGTCGCCTATAGCCCTATATGTTTTCGGAAGTGATCCGTGGTGGCCTCTCACATGGGCCTATGCGAGGATTTCTCCGGAGGACGTGGCCGGGACGATGAATTATATCCGGCAGTCTGTCAGCGAGTTCAATCCTAAGATGACAGCGGATAATGTGAACGTGCGTTTTCTCGACGAGGCGATAGGCAACCTGTATCAGAAGGAAACCAATCTGAACAAACTGATTACCATAGCATCGGTGCTTTCGTTGCTTATCTGTGTCATAGGCATTCTCGGCCTTGTATATTTCGAGACCCAGTTCCGCCGCAAGGAGATCGCGCTCAGGCGCGTACACGGGGCGACGGTCGGCGAAGTGCTGAGGATGATAAACAGGTATTATCTGATAATCTGTACTGTATGCTTCATCGTGGCAGCCCCTTCGGCTTGGTTCATAGCACGCAAATGGGTCGAAGGCTTTACCTATCAGTGTCCTGTGCATGTATGGATATTCATAGTTGCATACGTAGCACTGCTTGCAATCACGGCAGGCGTGGTTACATTGCAGAGTTACAGGGCGGTATCGAAAAATCCTGTGGACTCCATCAAAAACGAGTAGGTTATGTTAAAAACGAATAGGTTATGAAGACTTTTTTCAGATTTTTGTGGCGAAACAAACTGTACAGTGCGATAAACATAGTCGGGCTGGCGGTTTCGATGGCTTTCGTGCTGCTGCTCGCCTCGTATGCCGCACACCAGTTTTCGGTGGATTCCTTTCAGGAAAACGCCTCGCGGATTTATGCCATAGGGGATGAGGAGGATATCATTAGCGCATACTATTTGAACAGGTATGTTGCGGCGCGTTATCCCGAGATAGAGGCTTCTGCGGCGTTCGCTTCCGGCGAGAACGAGGAGTTTTTAATCGACGGGAACAAATTCGTGGCTTCCGTGGCCTGTGCGGACTCGTCGTTTTTCGACATGTTTTCATTCGGATTCACCCAGGGCGACAAGGAGGCTTTCAAGTTTTCCATAGACAACATCGTCGTCAGCGAGAGTTTCGCCCGCAAGGTCTTCCCGGGCCTCGATCCTGTCGGAAGGACTGTCACATTGCGTAAATACGGGGAGGATTTTGCGTTTACGGTGGTGGCGGTCATGAAGGACATTTCGGGCTCCGTCATACCTTACAAGGATGTATTCATGAGGGGAGAATGGATGGAACGCTTCAACGGGTCGAACAATCCTGACATGGGCAATGCAGGCTCTTGTGTCACATTCATCATGGTCTATCCGGGCATGGACATACTTTCCAAGAAAGACGACATGCTGGAATATTTCAAGGATATATACTGGACATACGAAAACGGGCTGGCCACGAAGGTGGAACTGATACCGCTCGATGAGTTGTATTTCTATGAAAACCAGACGGAATGGAGCGGTCTTGAGACTGGCAACCGCTCTCTTGTGATGCTGCTTATAGCCGTGTGCGCCTGCCTGCTGGTGTTTGCGGTGCTGAACTATGTCAATCTTACTACGGCTCAGAGCGGTTTCAGAGCCAAGGAGATGGCAATGAGGAGCCTGCTCGGGGACAGGCGCGGGGTGCTGTTCCTGTCTATGATACGGGAATCGACATTCTTGTGCGCCGTTTCCATGCTGCTGGCGGTGTTCATCGCACAGTGGATTTCTCCGGCCGCATCCCGGCTGCTCGAATATGATTTTTCCGTATGGGGATCGCTTTCGTTTTCTTCCGTGGCCCTTGTCGTGGTCTTGACGCTCGTTCTCGGTTTCCTTGCCGGTTTCATCCCGGCGGTGACCATATCGAATGTCAAGGCAATTGACATAGTGCGCGGCACTTTCCGCAAAAAGACGAAATCCATCTATGGGAAAATCATGATAGGCGTTCAGAATTTCGTTACAATCGCGATGGTGGCCGTTGCACTGACAATGCAGTTGCAGTACAGCGCCGTGGTGAACGCGCCGTTGGGATACAACACTGAAGACATACTCAATGTGCGGTCTGAAATCAATTTTGCCGACAGCCGTTCCATATACAATTTCAGGAACGAGTTGCTGAAACTTTCCTGTGTCGAGTCTGTCGGCTTCGGTTACGGCACGCCGCTGTACGGCTCGAATAACAGCACCAATCATTATAACGGAGGCATGGTGTCGTTCCAGCAGATCCAGGGCGACAGTGCCTATTTCAATATCCTCGGCCTGCGGATCAAGCAGGACAATCATCTTGCGACCGAAGCATGGTGGCTGAATGAATATGCTTTCAAGGAACTCGGCATAGGGGAGGACGCCCTTTATTTTACCGTAGGAACCGAGTCATGGTCGGACCGCTATGACATAGGAGGCATATATTATGATTTTAAAATCAGACCGGTGCTTTACGACCAGTCTGCTGCATTGATAAGGAATTACGGCGACCTTCCTGAAGGGAATTTCCCTTGGAATGTCCTTGTGAAGATTACCGGAGACCCGGATGATGCGTACAGGCAGATTTCCGAGGCTTACAACAAGGTGTTGCCGGAAAGGGAGCTGGAGGCCTCGTATATCGAGGATGAAATCAGGATGTTCATGAAAGACCAGCAAAGGGTGCTGATTGTGGTTTCGGTCTTTACTGTCCTGGCGATAATAGTTTCTTCGCTCGGACTGCTGGCCATATCGACTTATTATGTGCGGCAGGAACGCAAGAGTATAGCATTGCGCAAGATAATGGGCAGCAGCCGCAGGCAGATGCTCTGGCGGATCCTGTCGTCGTTCCTTGCAATAGTCGGCGTGGCATTTGTAGCGGCCGTGCCTGTGTCGTACTGGCTCCTGTCGCGCTGGCTGGAACAGTTCAGTTACAGGATAGGCCTGCACTGGTGGATATTCGCGGCGGCGGGAATCTTTACGGCGGTGATGGCCGTCCTTACGGTATTGTGGCAGACGATGAAGGCGGTTTCGGAAAACCCTACCGAAGCCCTTAAAACAGAATAATAAACACATTAAAATATTTTTGATTATGATTAAAGTTAATGATTTGTGCAAGGTCTTCCGTACAGAAGAAATCGAGACCGTTGCGTTGGACAATGTTTCATTTGAAATCAAGCAGGGCGAATTCGTGGCCGTCATGGGACCTTCGGGTTGCGGCAAATCGACCCTCCTCAACATTCTCGGCCTCCTTGACAACCCGACATCCGGCTCATACGAGTTGCTCGGCAAGGAAGTAGGCAAACTCCGCGAACGCGAGCGCACGATGTACCGCAAGGGTAACATAGGCTTCGTTTTCCAGAGTTTTAACCTGATTGACGAACTTACAGTCTATGAAAACGTGGAACTTCCTCTTATTTACATGAAAGTGAAGGCATCCGAGCGCAAACGCCTTGTCAATGACATGCTTGTGCGCATGGACATCCAGCACCGTGCAAAGCACTTCCCTCAGCAGTTGTCCGGAGGTCAGCAGCAGCGTGTAGCCATCGCCCGCGCGGTTGTCAGCAACCCTAAACTGATTCTTGCCGACGAGCCTACCGGTAACCTCGACTCCAAGAACGGTATCGAAGTGATGAAACTGTTGAGCGAACTCAATGCCGAGGGCACTACCATCGTCATGGTTACCCACTCCCAGCGTGATGCAGGCTATGCCCACAGGGTAATCAACCTCTTCGATGGTAAGATCGTGGCCAAGACAGAACTTTAGGAAACGTGCGTGAAGAACCCGATAGTGCTGACAGCATACGGGTTGCCGGCAGTATTGACCCCGTTGCGGTATCCGTTGCGGGGTTATGTTTCACTTTATAATGTTCCTGACAGTATGAATAATTCGGGAATTTCAGAATGAGGCGAGAAAAATTACTATCTTAGCACGGAAAATGTAAAAACTGTTTATGTCATGATTGCGAAGAGCATTATCCGGGCAGTTGTCCTTGTGTGTATGCTGCTCCTTTTGCACCTGAATGCGGTAGGCCGGGTACCGTACATGCGTGATGATGACAATATTGCCGGTAATAATCGGACCAATAGGCCGCTGGGCCAAGAAACCGAAAGGGATTCCACTGTTTCGCAGGACAGTACGGAGGATCTGGATTTTGTCATCAGAGGGGATTCGACCGTGTTCAAGTTGAATGAAGCCACCGTGGTATTCCAACGTCCCACATCTTCCATGAGAGGCAGTATGCTGTCTGCTGTAAAAGTGGATCTTGATATGATAAATGCTTTTCCCAAGGTATTGGGCAACTCGGATCCCTTGAGGTATTTACAGGCCTTGCCAGGTGTGCAGACAAATTCGGAGTTCGATATAGGCATTTATATACAGGGATGCGACAATGCCCATAACGATGTGTCCATAGAAGGTGTGCCTCTCTATGGGGTGAGTCATCTTTTCGGTTTCTTTTCCATATTCAACCCGTCACATTTTACAAATATGACTTTTACCGGCGCGACAGGTCCGAAAAATGCCAATATGATAGGCGGTATGATCCGTATGGAGCTGCCTGATGCGGTTCCGGAAAGGGCCGGAGGTGAAATCAATGTAGGAATAATGTCCGCTCAAGGCACCCTGAAAGTGCCTTTAGGGAAAAAGGCGGGGCTTTTCCTGTCAGTACGGCAATCCTATCTGAATCTGCTCTATAAAAGATGGCTGAAACTCGACGGGTCGCCTATACGGTATGATTTCGGGGATTACAATGTGACATGGATTTTCGTGCCCGGTTCCAATGACAAGGTATGGGTGGATTTCTATTTGGGACGAGACAAGGCTTCGCTTATGGAGATACATTATGGGGCCGAGGCCGGAATGAGGTGGGGCAACCATCTTGAAGCCGTGCATTGGGAACATATATTCAATGAAGATGTAAAGCTTACCCAGTCTTGGTTCAACTCGGGTTTCCGCTTCAACCTGTCATTGCTTCAGGATGAACTAGACCTGAGGATGCCCTCACACATAGAAAGCATAGGTTACAAAGGGGAAGTGGAGCACGGTGATTTCCATTCGGGGCTGAATGCTGTCTGGTATCATGTCCTCCCGCAGAATCCGATGCTTACGGGAACATACAATGAGTCCGATTATGGACAGGAACGTCAGACCGGTCTTGAGGTGTCTCTGTATTCCAATTATGACAAGACATTCGATTACAGATGGAAAGTGGAGGTCGGGCTGATAGGCTCGATGTTCATGACACCCGAAAGAAGGTTTTTCTGGAATGTCTCTCCGTCCGTATCACTGTCTTACCTGATGCGGCAGGGCGGGATGATAACGCTCGGTTACGGATGGCAGCATCAGTACCTGTTCCAGACGGGGCTTACCGGCATAGGGCTTCCGACCGAGTTCTGGTTCCTGAGCGGGAGCCTGAGCCGTCCGCAGGCTTCCCAATATGTGTCCCTTGGCTATGAAGCGCAATTCCTGCATGGCGCGCTTGCGGTGTCGGCCGAATTGTATTACAAGAAACTTTATAATCAAGTCGAGTACAAGGGAGATCTTTTTGATTTCCTCAATTCATCATACAGCCTCGAAGACGCGCTCCTGAAAGGTACGGGTACCAATTACGGGGCAAGTCTCATGCTTCATAAACGCACCGGGAAACTTACAGGCTGGATCAGCTATTCATACTCGCGGGCTTTAAGGAGTTTCGATTATCCCGAATACCCTTCGGTCTATCCTGCAAACCATGACAGGCCCCACGAACTTACTGTCACAGCTGCTTATCATGTAGGGAAATGGGATTTCGGAGGCAATTTCGTCTATGCTTCCGGCACGCCTTTCACTGCCCCGAAATCGTTTTACGTTTCATCCGGGTTCCTCGTGCCGGAGTACGGTGAACACAATGCGAACAGGATGAGGCCTTATATAAGATTGGATATTTCTGTTAATTACAATATCATCAAAAATAAAAGGCAGGAATGCGGGGTGAATTTTTCTCTTTACAATGTGCTTGCACGTAAGAACGATGTCATGTACCGCCTGAAGATAGAAGGCGACAAGTTCGCTTACGCTCCCATGTCGTTTTTCCTGAACTTGGTGCCTTCGATAAGCTATTATCATAAATTTTAATGAGGTTCTGTTAAAAGTGGATATACTATGAAAATAAAGAAAAATACACGCTGCGTGATGTCCATTTTGGCAATATTGCCGTTTTTTGCCGTGTCGGTGTTCTGTACGGGATGTGACGGTGACAATATCATTTATGCTGAGCCGCAATTGGTGGTAGAAGGCTGGATTGATTCCGGCGGGCATCCTATTGTATTGCTTTCAAAGACAATACAGCCATCAATGGATTATCAGGATATGTCGGTATTGAACGACTATGCGGTAAGGGATGCCAAAGTTACCGTCAATGACGGCCACAAAGATTATGTATTGGTGGGACGTCAGGATGACAATTATCTTCCCGACTATGTCTATACCTGCGATGATTTGACCGGAAAGCCGGGGGGACGATATGTGCTGACAGTGGAAAACGGTGATTATCATGCGACCGCTGTCACTACAATACCTACTCCGAAAGAGATTTCGTTTTTTGAGATAGAACCAAAGGCTGACAGTCTTTACGGAATAAACGCCTTTTTCGAGGATGATAAATCCGCCGGAAACTATTATAAATTTTTTGTCAGGATAGAAGGTAAAGACAAGTTCTATCTCTCATCGTTCCTCGGGCTGATTAATGGCGAAGTTCTTGGAGACAATACGGAGGTCCCTGTGTACAAGGGGGTAAAGATTCCATGGGATGAATTTGAATCGTTTTATCATCCGGATGAGGTGGTGGATATAAAATTTGCTCATATAGACAAGGTGTCATACGATTATTGGAGCGATTTCGATGAGCTTGCGTCATTTTCCCGTAACCCGTTCTTTTTCGTGGATTCTAAAATCAGGAGCAATATCGACGGGGGGCAGGGATACTGGGCAGGCTACGGGGCGGTAGAATACCGTATAGATCTGGCAGAACACATCAGAAACGGGGACTATATAATTCCTTGTGAGTGATAAATTGTTTCTCAAAAACTATCCTTTGTCATTCATGTGGATGTCTTGGCCGTTGTCTTGGACACGCTTCATTTCCCTTAATGTTACCAAAGTCAGCGGCAGGGCGACTGTGAAAGACAGTGTGTCCGCGATGGCCTGGCTTATCTCGACTCCGGTCATGCCTATAAAGTGCGGCAATATCAGTATGCAAGGGATGAAAAACAGTCCCTGGCGTGCCGATGCAAGGAAAGCCGCTTTCCCTGCTTTTCTTATTGTTTGCAGCATCATGTTGCTTATGAGTGTGAAGGCTCCTAAAGGCAATGCCATCAGTTGCCACCTGAGCGCATCGCTTCCGACTTGTATCACGGACGGATCTCCCCGTCGGAACATTGCTACCACTTCAGGAGCCATGATATATCCGGCGATTGAGCTTATCAGGAAGAACAAAGTGCCGGTCTTTACGCAGAACCAGAACCCTTGCCTTACTCTGCCGTACAGTTTCGCTCCGTAATTGAAGCCGCAAACCGGTTGGTAGCCTTGTCCTAAGCCTATGACTATGGCGTTAAGGATATAAATAACCCTTGTCGTTATCGCCATTCCTGCAATCGCGCTGTCTCCGTAGTCTTTTGCGGCGACATTCAGCAATATCGTGGATACAGACATGAGGCCTTGCCGTAGCAGTGACGGCAAACCTCCTTTCACTATTTCGGCGTAAAGTTTTGCCGTAGGCCTGAACCCTTTGAACGATACGGAGAAAGTCCCGGTACGGCGGTCTATCGCGAGAAGAATGAAAAATCCCGTTATCTGGCTGATTACAGTCGCAATGGCCGCACCTTTCACTCCCAGATCGAACCCGAAGATCAATATCGGGTCGAGTATCACATTCAATACCGCCCCGGAAGTGATTCCGAACATGGCGTATTTGGCGTTCCCTTTGAATCTTATCTGATTGTTAAGCGTAAGTGATGCGGCCATGAAAGGCGTGCCGATAAGTATTATTCCGAGATAATCCCTTGCGTATGGGAGGATAGTGTGCGTGGAACCGAGGGCGTGGCAGATAGGCGTTAAGAAGCAGATGCCTGTAACGGCGATGGCAAGTCCTGCCATGAATGATGAAAACAGCCCGACGGATGCCATGATTTCGGCGTTTCCGTGTTCTTTCGCCCCGAGCATCCTCGATATGTAGTTCCCGGAACCGTGCCCGAAGAAAAATCCGAATGCCTGTATTACCGACATGGCCGAAAACGAGATGCCTATCGCCGCTGTGCTTTGGGTGTCCAGCCTTCCTACGAAATAAGTGTCGGCCACGTTGTACAGGGCAGTCACCAGCATACTGATGATTGTCGGCACAGCCAGTCCTATTATCAGCCTTGGCACGGGCGTGGCGGTTATGCGCTCGAAATTGTCTCTGTTTTTCATCGTGGTGCAAAATTACGGTGTTGAGATGAAAAAAGTTGTTAAAATTTTATTACAATAAAAATGGGTTATATATGGCTATAAAGTATATTTTTAGTAAAATATTGCAAAATATAGGTAAATAATATGAGTTTTTGCAATTTCTCACGATGGCGTTATTCGTATTAGATATCTGCATATTTTTTAAAAACAGGATATCATGAGTAAAAAAACGAGAGAAAACGCTAAGAAAGCAAAGCAGGAAATGAAGAATTTTGCGGCGGCCCTCCGCTCTTACACCGAACTTAAAACTGCTGCCGCGTGGCCGGTCATGACCGATGAAATCCGTTCAAGGCTTGAAATGGAATATGACTGGTTCGGCCGCAACGGACTTGCAAAGGGAATGCTTGAATTGAAACGTTTCATGGATGCGGCACACGGTCAGCCAATGTTTTCTTTTCAGAAGTGCGATGGTTTCCTTGCCGGAAGTGCGGTTGCCTATTGCCTTGGAATGACAGCCGAAGACCCTGTCGCCGCAGGCCGTATGGCAGAGGAATTCAAATCAGATTTTGAAAACCGTTATCTGAATGTCAGGCTTTATTTCGACCTTGATACCCGCAACGCGATGATAAGTCTTGCCGATGGAATGTTTCAGGAGCCGAGTAAACTGAGGCTTGGGGTGCCGGTAATCAGACTTGATAGGATTTATTTGGAATTCAGAAGGATATGATGATAGTAGATGGTGTAAAAATTTTTGCATTTTCCGATACGCACGGCTTGCATCGGAAAATGCTTGTGCCCTGTGATGCCGATGTGGTGATATGCGCCGGGGATGCGGTAGAGGACAATCTGTCTCCCGAAGATTACAGGGATTTTCTCGATTGGTTCGAGGCCGTGCCTGCCGGATTGCGGATTTTCGTTCCCGGTAATCATGAACTGATTTTCATGATAGCACCCAAGTACGGAGAACTTCTGTTCAAGGACAGGGACATTTTTTTGGGGTTAAATGCGGTCGTGTACCATAGGGCGCTTTCGTTTTATTGTTTTGCGTTTCCCGAGATGCTCCCGAGGGTAATCCGTGATGCGGGCATGGCGGATGTTCTGGTTTCGCATTATCCCCCGGACATGATTCCCGGAAGCGTGGCGCTCGAACCCCGTTTCCATGTTTTCGGACATGACCATTCCCTGAAGGATTTTCCCGATTCCCCGAGCGGGACGAAATACTTCAATGTCAGTGTTTACAATGAGTTGAATGAAAAATTTTAAATTAAAATTATGGAGAAATACAGTTTTAGAACGAAGATTTGGCTTTACAATTTGCTGGAGAATCAAGGTCCTCTTACCCTGGAAGAAATAAATGAACGTTGGCATTCCTGCCCTCTTAGTGGAGGCGACAAGTATTATCCGCGCAGGACTTTCCTATATGATATCAAGGTTCTCTCTGCCATGTTTGATGTGGATATAGTATGCGACAGCCATACTGACAAATATGAAGTCCGGCCGCATGGCAGTCGGAATGCGGTGATGAAACGGGGCCTCGGCTTTTTCGAATTTGAAATAAAAGAGGAGAAAATAAAAATTGTGACAGACCGGCTTATCATCAGGACCCCCGAAGAAGGGGATGTACATGATATTTTCGTTCTGATGAGCGACTTGGAAATAGCGGCATTCGCTGGATTCAGACCAATGAGTACGCTTAGCGAGGCAGAGGTGAAAATACGCAGGAAGATGGACAGTCGGATGATGTTCTGTATTTCCGAGAAAGACCGTCCTGAGCGCACTATCGGCGTTTTTGAAATCACACAAGACAAATACCCTTCGGGTGAGGAAGATGGGTTATGCGAATGCGTGCTCTGCTATTTTCTCCATAAGGAGGCACGTGGGAAAGGCTATATGACGGAAGTCATGAGGATAATGAAACATTATCTGTTCAACGAGATGAAGGCGGATTGGCTGACCGTAGTCATCAGGCCATGGAATGATGCCTCACGCAGGTTCGCATTGAAAAACGGTTTCGCATACGAAGGTATGGACTATGGCGAGATTGGCGATCTTGAATATTATACCCTTTATAAGGAAGAATACCTCAACCATGATGAGAAATTAGGTCAAAATTATAAAAATTAAGTAAATATATGATAATCAAAGGAAAATACACTTCGGCAGAAATATTTACCGAAAACATAGAAGATGCTGCCTTGCAGTGGGTCAAGGCACAATGCGACCATCCTGCTTTCGAAGGTGTCAGGATAGTGCAGATGCCGGATGTCCATGCGGGTAACGCTTGCAATGTAGGTACTGCGTACAGGATTGGTGCATACCTTAATCCCGACCATGTGGGCGTTGATATCGGATGCACCATTTCCATGCACAGGCTCTCGTCCGCAGTCGCACCGGAAGACTTTGCCTTGCTTGACCACAAAATCCGCGAGGCCATACCGACCGGCACGGAGATTTGCAAGAAAAACAGTCTCAACGAAAAGGAACTGTTCCGTTTTCTTAACTCGCAATACCAGAAAGCGCGTTCATCCGCTCCTGACCTGATTGACGAAGCACCACGCATTGATGCCCGTTTCATCTCAGATTTTTGTCGCAGGATAAAACTTCAGGAGGCAATCTTTTATAAAAGCCTCGGAACGCTCGGCGGTGGCAACCACTTCATTGAATATGGCGAGGATGAAAAGGCACAAGAAGCATGGCTGACAATACATTGCGGCTCCCGGAACCTCGGGGTTAAGGTAGCGAATCATTGGCACAATGTCGCCGCGAATCCAAAGCGGGCGCAATTCATCGGCTATCTGTGGGGCGATACGCTTAACGGTTATCTCTCCGATATGGTCGTGGCTCAGGTGTATGCCCTCTACAACCATCATATCATCCGCGACCGTATTTTTGCCATATTGAAAAAACTCTGTAAGGCCAAATGCGCGGAGTCCATATTCACCACGCACAATTATATTTCCGTGTGCGAAGAACATCCCATGTTGCGCAAGGGGGCGGTTGAAGCCGCTGAAGGGGAACGCTTTTGTCTGCCTTTCAACATGCGCGACGGCATTGCCATCTGTGTGGGTAAAGGAAACTCCGAATGGAACTGTTCCGCTCCGCATGGAGCGGGGCGTGCCATGTCAAGGAATGCGGCAAAGAAAAGCATCGGTTTGGAAGATTTTGAAAAATCGATGGACGGCATATTTTCCACATCCGTTTGTCCCGGTACGATTGATGAATCGCCACAGGCCTATAAGCCGATGGAAGAAATATTGCGCCTGATTGAGCCGACCGCTGAAGTTGTCACAATGGTCAAACCGCGTATAAACATTAAAGATATTCCCAAATGAAAAAGTACATACAACTTACTGCCGGACGGGGTCCGGTGGAGTGCGCCCGTGCCGTCACGCTTGTTGCTCGTGAACTGCTGAAGGATTTCCTGGATGCGGAACTCGTGGAAAGCGAACCGCATAATACGGAGCAGGATTGCTACATGTCGATGCTGTTTCTTGCCGAAACAGATGCGGCCAAGGAACAGGCATGGAGCGGAACGGTCCTCTGGCGTGCCACTTCAAATCCTTACCGTCCCGGCCATCCCCGCAAGAACTGGTTTGTCGGCGTGGAATTTATAGAGCCTGTCACACTTCCGGAAGTGTCCGACAAAGATATTGTTTACGAAACCATGCGCTCCGGCGGTCATGGCGGGCAGAATGTAAACAAAGTGGAGACAGCGGTCCGTGCCACCCATCTCCCTACCGGGATTTCCGTCAAATGCAGTTCGCAACGGTCGCAGTCACAGAACAGGGAAACGGCACGCAGCCTGCTTCTCCTGAAATTGCGGCAATCAAAAGATTCCGCAGAAGCATCTTTCCGTGCATCCAAATGGGGCAAGCATACTATGCTTTTGCGCGGCAATCCCGTGAAAACATTCTCGGGAGCATTGTGAATTATTGTCCTTAAAAGGACAAATACATGCGAAAGAGTTGTGGAATTTTTACTATCTTTGCCTTACCAATAAAACGATAACATATAGGATGATTTAGAATAGTATTAACTGACATAACATAAAAGCGTTGGCTTTTTTTCGTGCTTCCTTGAAACTTGGACAATTTCATAGATGCTGCACAATGAATAAAGCAAACGCTCGCAGTGCTGTCAATCCGGCATTTGCGAGCTTTATTCAATTGTTTGTGCAGCAGGTAGTCCAAGACCTCAAGGAACTGACAGTGAGTGAGGCTCGCGTTTTTATGCCCGTGTCGCAGACAGCATAAAATGGTACAGAAAATCATTTACCGTCCTGAATGGACTTGTGGAAGGTACAATCCGAAAGCAAAGACCGCAATTATGTATAACCTCATTTCAGGGGTTTCCTCATTCTTTGAATCTTACTCTGCTACTGTAATAGGGGAAATCCTTTCAATCCCAAAGAACGGAAGCAAGGGTATCAAGTCAATCGCAGAGAATACAGGTGTTGCGGAGGAAAGCATATCTGATTTCTTGCTGGTTTTGAAAGACAACGGACTTGTAACAGACAGATTATTGTCAAAGGATGAGATAACTGAACTTAGGAGACAGCAAGGAAAGATTTACCGTGACAACCCTGTGCAAAAAGACTTCGGGAAAAGTATAGGGCAGGTGGATATGTCAAGTGCCGAACAGTTATATGCACAGTCCCTTGATATAAGCGAGAGCATTCCTTCTGTCATGTTTGAACTCACATACAACTGTAGCGAAAGGTGCATCCATTGCTATAACTCCGGAGCGGCAAGGAACGATTGCGAAGTCAGCCTCAGGAACAGGGATGAAATGACATTGGACGATTATAAAAGGGTCATTGACCAACTTTATGATATGGGGCTGTACAAAGTGTGCTTCAGCGGTGGAGACCCTTTTTCAAAGCCCCATATATGGGAAATCATAGATTATATCTATAACAAGGATATAGCCTTTGACATCTTCACCAACGGGCAGGCCATAGTTAATGATGCGGAACGGCTTGCCTGTTACTATCCCCGTCTTGTCGGACTTTCCGTCTACAGTTCGATTCCTGAAATACACGACAGGATAACATGTGTAAGAGGCTCGTTGGACAGAACCCTGTCAGTGGCAGACAGGCTTTCGAATCTTGGCGTGAATATGGCTTTCAAGTGTGTCGTATTCAGAACCAATGTAAAGTCGTACCGTACAGTCAAAGGGCTTGCCGAGAAATACGGGGCAATACCTCAGTTTGAGATCAACCTTACTAATGGAGTGGACGGGGATGTGTCGGTAGTGGAAAATCTGGGGCTTCCGGACGATGTGATGGAAATAATTCTCAGGGATGAAATAGTCCCTTTGTATGTGGGGGCTGAAACTGCTTCGGGTAGGAAAATGAAGAAACCTCTTGACGCGCATCCTTGCAATGCGGGTGTACAGTCATTCTCCATAACTCCCGAAGGGGAAGTTCAGCCCTGCTGTGCGTTCCCGTCTTCATTCGGGAACATACGGGATATGTCATTACGCCGAATCCTTCAGTCGGAAAGTTTGAAAAAATGGAGGAATGTCAGTATTGGAGACATAGGGGACTGTGGCAGACTTGAAAAGTGTAACTTCTGTTTTCTCTGTGTCGGAAACGGCTATATAGAGCATGGCACTCATTTGAAATCCCCTCAATCAAGTTGCCATATGGCCGAACTGAGGTATGGCCTTGCTGAAAAACTCTCAGAAGGAAAAGACCCGTTAATGGGGAAAACCATAGACGAAAGACTTGCAGAGATTGATGTTCCGGAGACAAGGGAGTTTGGAAGAAACATCAAAGAAAATTACAGGAACCGCGCCTTGTAAAAGTGCGGAGGAGAAACGTGCCTCCTGAACATTGCACAGTTATAAAAAAATGTGTTTAAAAATGAAAGTAAATCTTTCCATTTCAGCGCAGACCAATGTACACATTGTTGCTCCAGGGTGTCCTAAACTACAGGAGTTTGCTTGTGGCATATTGTACAGACAATAGCGCTGGTGCGCGTCCGAATACAGTAGGGCGCGCTTTATTTGTTTTTCTACACTATATTTAAAAATTAACAGTATGGACTACAAAAGTATTATTGATGAAATCCTTGATGAAACTTTCAAGGTAATTGAAAATGTTTATAAGTATCAAAGAGAATCTAAAGTCGCGCAAAGTTCACTGAAAATAGATTCCAGAATCATATTTCCGAAATATTCTAATAGAAAGGATTCCAAGAGGGAGGATAGAATCAGCGAGCAGGAGTTGCGTTTTATTTTCGTCGAGCAATTAAACCGCTATGCCTCTGAAAATGGAGAAGAGATATACTATTCTGTAGAGACTCCGACTGAAAAAAAGTATGTGTTTTCCAAAGATGTAGATCCAAGAGTAGCGACTCAAGATGATATAAATAATAAAAAAGGGGTTTCCGCCAGGACGGATCTTGTAATTTACAAAAAAGACAAGGATGAATTTAAAAGAGTAGCGTTGATTGAGTTCAAAGCGCTGAATCCGATTGGGAGAAATTATGAAAAAGATTTCTGCAAGTTGAATAATGAGGGGGGCAAGGACATTTTGAAATATTTTATTCAGATTGTCAAAAATTATGACAAGGGAACAATAAATAGTATAAAAGATAAAATTAAGAACAAAGGAGATGTGATTTATAAATGCTATTGTTTGGACAAATGTGACTATATTAAAGAAATATAATTTATATAAACAAGGCGAATGAAACTCACCATCCATCGCGGAATTAATCAGATAGGAGGCTGTATCACCGAGATACAGTCTTCTTCTGGTATGAAAATTCTTATCGATCTCGGACATAATCTGCCCGACGGAGGCGGTCTGGCGGAGGACGAGTATGATGTGCCTGAAAACCTCGACCGGCTCCTTGACGGGGTCTCGGCTGTTTTCTATACGCATTATCACGGCGACCATATTGCTTTTGAAGCGGCTGTGGCAAAGAAAGGCATAAATCAATATCTGGGTGACATAGCAAAGAAAATCAAGATGCAGTTTTATGCCCATATGAAAAATACCCGGAACGAAGAAAACAGGGAAAAATATGAGGCGGCTTTCGAGGCGGTAAGGACGTTCAGCAAGTATCGTAGTGGCAGAACCGTCTCGGTCGGCGATATAAATGTTACCCCATATTATGTCAGTCATTCTGCCGCCGATGCCTATATGTTTGTGATAGAGTGTGATGGCAAGAGTGTCTTGCATACAGGTGATTTCAGGGAACATGGTTATCTCGGCCATTGCCTTTCCGGGACTTTGAAGAAGTATGTAGTCAAAAGGAATATCGACATTCTGATAACCGAAGGGACAACGCTTTCCAGAGACGATGAAAGGATGATGTCGGAAAAGGACTTGCAGCAGAAAGCATACGAATTGATGTCCCGTTACAAATACGCTTTTGTGCTCTGCTCCTCGACCGACCTTGACAGACTCGCCTCGTTTTATCAGGCCACATTCCGCCACCAGGGCCGGCTGTTTGTCGCGGACGGCTATCAGTGCAAATTGTTAAAGACATTCACAGACAAACTCGGATACAAGATACCCGAGTATGATTTCAAGAATCCTCACGAATACGACAAGGCTCTTCAGCCGCTAATGCTTGAATCCGGATTCACGATGCTTGTCAGGCGTTCCGCGAAGTTCAAGGCGTGGTTAGAGGCATTGATGCCGCTGTTGCCTGAAAACGGAACTGTCTTCATATATTCTCAGTTCAAGGGATATATAACCGAGGGAAGCCCGGCGTACAGCCACGAAGCAGATGAATTCGTCCACTCATACGGTTGGAAATTCGAATATCTGCATACCTCGGGGCACGCTTCGAAAGATACTATTGCCAAAGTATGCAGGCTCGTAAATCCGCATTCGATTTTACTTCGGAGTGGTTTTACTTCGACGGATTGTCATATTTCCTCATCAGGAATGCGGCCTTATTGCGCAGAAATCTTTTGAGATTTTCGTCTGAAAGTACCTGGATGTGCCCTGTGAGGCTGAGGACGAAACGTCCAACGTTTTCAATATCGGAAATGCGCCCCTCCCATATCCACCTGCTTTTGTCGGGTCGCAGGTTTTTTATTGACAAGGGGAAATGTTCGATCAGGGCTTTCTTGGCAAAATTGTCAAGCAGCAGTTTGATATGGTACGGCAGATGGGTCTGTCCCGTAGTCCGGTTGTCGCTACAGGCGAAAATGTCCGTTTCCTCTTTCCGCGGCCTGTCATCTTTGCCCGTCGTCGGAACGAATTTGTATATTGAAGCGAGTTTGTGTTTCAGTCTTTCGCTGATGGCGTTGCCGTCCCCGATGCCGAGAGAGTCTGTAAGTCTGTTCAGAAATGCGGCTTCCTCTTCGGTAAAATATGTGATATGCCTGAGGTCCGGCGTATTCGATGATGGCACGAGCCGGTAAGTGTTCCCGTCAGTGCCGATTTTCATGACTGCAAATCCGGCCTGTCTGAATGTGTCGAGATAGTTGTAAATGTTCCGGCGCGACAGTCCGGTCTTTTCCATAAGCCCGTCAATACTGTAACCCGTATTGGTTGAAAGCAATTGCATCAGGCGCAACAATTTTGTTACTTTGGACAGTTCCATGACGGTGAGGTGTGAATTGTTTTCATGACAATCTATGCAAATTATAGAAGTGTGTCTGCAAAATTACGAAAAATTTTTAAATAGCTTTTGAGTATCTTTGCACCCTATGAATGGCAAGCAGTCATACAGGTTTCTGAAAATGGTGCAGGACGGTCATCGGATGACGTTCGGGCAGCAGCTGATGCTGACTGTTCAGTTGAGCATTCCCGCCATCATCTCCCAGCTTTCTTCAATACTGATGCAATTCATCGATGCTTCCATGGTCGGCAGTCTCGGTGCTGAAGCCTCTGCATCCATAGGACTTGTTTCCACGACTACTTGGCTTTTCGGGGGCCTTGCGACCGCCTGTGCTACGGGATTTTATGTGATGGTCTCGCATTTTCTCGGGGCTAAGGATACGGCAAATGCGAGAAGCGTTCTGAGGCAGTCGATAACGATAACGCTGATTTTCAGTTTTATACTGATGGTAGCCGGCCTTGCGGTCAGTGGCCCGCTCCCGCGGTGGCTCGGAGGGGAGGAGGCGATATGCGGCGATGCTTCAATGTACTTTATGATTTTCATACTTTCGCTGCCATTCCTTCAGCTGAACATGCTTGCGAGCGGGATGCTCCGAAGTTGCGGCAACATGTACACCCCTACGGCTCTCAACATACTGATGTGCCTGCTGGATGTAGTCTTCAATTTTTTCCTGATTTTCCCTACGAGGGAGATAGACATCGCCGGCGTGTCCCTGACAGTCCCCGGAGCCGGTCTCGGAGTCCCCGGAGCGGCGATTGGGACGGCCCTTGCGTATATGGTGGTCGCGGCCTTGCTGATGCGTTCGCTTTGCATCAAGTCTCCTGAACTCCGGCTGACACAGGACAAAGGCAGTTTCCGCCCCACTAAGAAATGTTTTGTGAATGCCATGAAGATAGCCCTGCCCATGGGCTGCGAGAGGGTCGTCATGTGCGGTGCCCAAATAATGTCCACAGTCATTGTCGCTCCGTTGGGAACGATAGCGATTGCCGCCAATTCTTTCGCGATAACAGCTGAAAGCATCTGTTACATGCCCGGTTACGGTATATCCAATGCCGCCACTACTCTTGTCGGACAAAGCATCGGTGCCGGCAGGAAAGAACTTACGTGGAGGTTTGCCAACATATCAGTGTGGATGGGCATTGCGGTCATGGCCATAATGGGCGTGGTCATGTATGTCACCGCCCCGTTCATCATGGGGATAATGACTCCCGTGGACGAGGTTGTGGACCTCGGCGCAAGGATACTGCGCATCGAGGCCTTTGCCGAGCCGATGTATGCGGCCGCGATAGTCGTTTACGGTGTCTTTGTCGGTGCTGGAAGCACATTGGCATCAAGCGTCATGAATCTCGCAAGCATCTGGGGCGTAAGGCTTTCGCTTGCGGCCGTACTTGCTCCGCGATACGGGCTTGAAGGCGTATGGATTGCCATGTGCATCGAGCTCTGCTTCCGGGGCGCGATATTCCTGTTCCGCCTCTACCGTAAAAAATGGCTGGGATAGGGAACAGTTCTTTAGAGGCGGCCGCCGGATGTATTTTCCTTAGAAAGAGGAAAAATTTTTAAAATCTTTCCTTTATTTTAGGAAAAAATCCTTATTTTTGTCATGTAATTTAGGAAATGTTATGAATAAAGATGTTATTAAGTCTTTGATAGCCATAAGGCAGAATGAAATTCCCTTTAGCGTTATAGAAAGGGATATGAAATTGCCTGTAAATCGGGAAAAAATAATAACGGTTCCGGGAGTGAGGAGGTGCGGAAAATCCACAATGATGGAAATAGCGGTCAATGACCTTGTCCAAAGCAGGGTGCCAAAACAGAATATCTTGTGGGTAGGCTTTGATGATGAACGTCTTGTGGGAATGTCTTCCGATGAATTGGATACGATAATAGTATCTTATATGGAAATGTTCCCTGATGTCCCGATAAAAGAAGTACACATGTTTTTTGATGAGATTCAGTTGATAAAGGGATGGGAATATTTTGTTTTGCGCGTATATAAGTCATACTGCAAGAACATTTATATATGCGGAAGCAATGCGACCATGCTTTCCAAGGAACTCGGCTCCGCTTTACGCGGTTATCCTTTGGAATATGAAACATATCCCCTTTCTTTTAAAGAATTCTGTCGCTTTAAAGGTATTAAAACGGATGCTTTTTTAGAACAGGACAGGGCACGCTTGAAAAACGCATTCGAGTTATACAACCAATCCAGTGCTTTCCCCGAAATCGTGCTTGCACGATCACAATCGGAACAGCTGAAGTTGCTTCACGGATACTTTGACACAATGATTTTACGCGATCTTGCAGAGCATTACCGCATTGCGAATATCGGGGTGTTGCGTTATTTCGTAAAACGCATCATGTCGAACCTTACAAAACCAACATCGGTCAATGCTATTTATAATGATATCAGGTCGCAGGGACTGAAAATAAGCAAGGATGACTTGTACCTGTGGGCCGATTATGTATGTTATGTTTTCATGTTTATACGTATTCCCAAATACAGTCGTTCCTTGCGGAAAGAACGGAGGTCGTTTGATAAGTATTATTGCATAGACAACGGACTGCGCGCCGCCGTGCTGATGCCTCAAAGCAATGATAATGGAAAGTATCTTGAAAATACGGTTTTCATGCAATTGAACCGTAACAGGCTTCCGTCGGACAAGATTTCGTATTATCAAGATAACTCGGAATGCGATTTTGTCCTTCAGAGGGAGGATAAGGTAATCCGACTTATTCAGGTTGCATGGAACATTGCTGATGAACAAACCGTTGAGCGTGAGATCAGAGGTCTGTTGGAGGCTTCATCGGTCACGGGATGCGATGATATGCTGATAATAACAGATGATGAAGAAAAAACCATTCTTCGTGACGGCAAGCGGATTATAGTAGTACCGGCATGGAAGTGGCTGCTCGAAAAAAGTGTCATGAATGACAGTTTTTCCGAATAGCATGATACCCGTGAACTGTGATTTCTGAAAATGTTTCCGCGACCGTCCTTGGGCCGGGATTGCAAAGCCGGGAACACGAGGACTTAGAAGATAAGTCGGCGAAGCCGCAAAACGGAAAAGTTCAGAGCACACCCCGACTTAACTCAAATGTATTGATATGTACTGATAATCAGTTGGTTGATGCTATTGTAAAAATTTCTGACTGTGGATTTCGGGGTGTTCCAAACCCTTCAGAATCCACAGCTGTTTTGAGTTGCGTGTCTTATTGTTTCTTGATTTACAATAAGTTATGCGAAAAATGACTAAATCGGACCGTGCGCCTGAATTGTATTCCTTCACAAATGTAGATTCGGGCAGGAAATTTTAGAAGCATGTCTCAAATTTTCTGAGTAAAAATTTTAAACAGCTTCTGAAGAACTTGTCTATGAGATATGTCTTGCCGATACGCCTCCGTCCGCTGATGATGACAAATTCGGAGCGGTCTGATTCCAGACACCGCTGCAGTTCGTCACATTCCCTGTTTCGTGAAACCAGTCTGTCCTGCATAATATTTCCGTTT
>JADIME010000060.1 GCA_017694935.1 Candidatus Merdivivens pullistercoris | reverse complement strand
ATTATGGCTATCTTTACGGGTTAATTTGAAAACAGGACAAATAATAGAAATATGCTGACATTAAAATTGTTGGGCGAGCGTCCGGATTTCGTCGTGGAAAGGCTCGCGGTGAAAGGATTTGATGCAAAAGAACTCGTTGCACACATCAATGCATTGAATGACAATAGAAAACGTTTACAGGCGCAGTTGGATACGTGCCTTTCGCAGCAAAAACAGAAGGCCGCTCAGATAGGGGCTCTCATGAAACAGGGGAAAAAGGATGAAGCGGAGGCGGTAAAAGCGGAAGTCGCATCTTTGAAAGAACAGTCCAGGCAGATAGAAAAACAGTCGGCGGAAAATAATTCGGAACTGGACTCGCTGATAGTCCTGCTTCCGAACATCCCTGCCGGGATAGTGCCTCACGGCCTTACAGCCGAAGACAACGTAGTCGTAAAGACGGGAAATGAAATACCCGTGCTCGGCGAAGGCGCCCTCCCGCATTGGGAACTGGCTGCCAAATACGATATCATAGACTTTGATCTCGGCGTTAAAGTCACCGGGGCTGGTTTTCCTGTGTATAAAGGCAAGGGCGCAAGGCTTCAGAGGGCTTTGATAAACTTTTTCCTCGATGCCAATACCAGGGCCGGCTATCTTGAGGTGGAGCCGCCTATCATGGTAAATGAGGCTTCCGGTTTCGGTACGGGACAGCTTCCTGACAAGGAGGGGCAGATGTACCATGCCGAAACGGACAATTTCTATATGATCCCTACGGCCGAAGTCCCAGTTACCAACATTTACAGGGATACAATAGTGTCCAAGAACGATTTTCCTATAAAACTCACCGCCTATACCCCTTGTTTCAGGCGCGAGGCGGGTTCTTACGGGAAAGACGTCAGGGGGCTTAACCGTCTCCACCAGTTTGACAAAGTGGAAATAGTCAGGATAGAGGATCCCGAACGTTCATACGAGGCGCTCGACGAGATGGTGGCCCATGTGGAAGGCATTGTCAGGAGCCTGGGGCTTCCTTACCGCATAGTAAGGCTTTGCGGCGGCGACATGAGTTTCACGTCGGCCCTTACATACGATTTCGAAGTGTATTCTGCCGCTCAGGGCAGGTGGCTGGAGGTAAGTTCCGTATCCAATTTCGAGTCCTATCAGGCGAACAGGCTGAAGGTGCGTTTCAAGGATGAGGACGGCAAGATGCATCTGGCACATACTTTGAATGGCAGTTCCCTCGCCTTGCCGCGCATAGTGGCCGCGCTTCTGGAAAACAATCAGGACGGCGACAGGATCGTGATACCTGAGATATTGAGGCCGTATACCGGCTTTGATGCGATAGATTGACAGTTGTTGTGACGGATTGAGATTTGACTGACTCGGGACAAAGGATTATCATGGGAATAGATCCCGGAACCAACATACTCGGTTTCGGGGTCATTCTTGTAGACAGGCGCAAAGCTCATTATGTGGACATGGGAGTAGTGGATTTGCGCCGCTGCAAGGATCATTTCGTGAAATTGAAAGTCATATTCGAGCAGGTAGGCATGTTGATAGAAAGGTATAGCCCGGACGATCTGGCGATAGAATCCCCGTTTTACGGGAAAAACGTCCAGGTTATGCTGAAATTGGGAAGGGCGCAGGGGATGGCCATAGCGGCGGCCCTCTCGCGGGGGATTCCGATATTCGAATATGCCCCGAGAAAGGCTAAAATGGCCATAACCGGGGTAGGGGCGGCATCCAAGGAGCAAGTGTCGCTCATCTTGCAGAAAACGTTGCAGGTGGATTTCGAGGAACGTTTTCTGGACGCCTCGGATGCATTGGCCATAGCGATGTGCCATTTTTACCAGCTCACCAATCCGCTGTCTTCCGTGACCGCATCGACAGATTGGAAAAGTTTCATAGAGTCCAATCCGGAGCGTGTGAGATAGGAGGGAATCCATTAAACCATCCGGGACTTCCGAAGTCAAAATATTGTTTTGTTTTTTGTTTGGAGAAATATTTTTTAAGAAAAATACGATCGGCATGAATGCAAGAACATTTGCAATTGTAATCCTGACCTGTTTGTTTTCAATTCCGGCATTTGCCCAAAGCGGGGCTATCGTCAAGGCCGTGTTTACAGACTCTAAGACGGGAGACCCCGTGGAGTTCGCGACAGTGACTTTGTCGGCAAAAGGGAGCGAGTCTGTCTATAAATATGTTTTGACGGACAACAAGGGAACTTCCGTGTTCAGCAACGTTTCTTACGGGACTTATCTGCTGAAGTGCGAATTGATAGGTTACGAGTCCTATTCGCAGGAAATAAAGGTGGACAAGCCCGAAATCGTTCTCGGCAAAATCAAGATAGCAAAGGATATAGACATGCTCGAAAGTGCGGTGGTCACTGCAGTCGGCAATCCGATAACCATCAAGAAAGACACGATAGAGTATACGGCATCTTCGTTCAAGACTACCGACAACGATATGCTGGAAGACCTGTTGAAGAAACTTCCCGGAGTGGAGGTAGATTCCGACGGCTCCATAACGGCGAACGGGGAAACCATTACGAAGATCATGATTGACGGGAAACCGTTTTTCCTGGACGATCCGCAATTGGCTTCGAAAAACATTCCTGCCAATATTATTAATAAGGTGAAGGTACTCGAGAAAAAGTCGGAGCAGGCCGAGTTCACCGGTATAAGCGACGGCAATGAAGAGACTGTCATAGACTTGAGTATCAAGAAAGGCATGATGGACGGATGGTTCGGGAACGTTTCGGCCGGAGGCGGTCTGGACCTGATGAAAAACACGGCCGGGGACGGGGATGTCTCATGGCAGACCGATCCCCGCTGGCAAGGAGGAGCCATGGTCGCCAATTTCTCCGAAGGAAGGCAGTTGAGCGTTATAGTGAATGCCAACAATACCAATAACCGCGGATTCAACGACATATCGGACGGTATGATGTCCACCATGCGCGGAGGCCGCGGAATGGGACGCGGCATGGGGGGCTGGGGAGGCTTCAACGGTATTACCACTTCATGGATGGCCGGTGTGAACGGCAACTTCAATCTTCTGGACGACAGGATGGAACTCGGCGGCAATTACATGTACGGCGGTTCGTCCCGCGAGGTGGAGGAAGACGTTTCCAAGACCACTTTCAAGACCGACGGAACTTCGTTGCTCTATAACGAGAACGGTTACAGCCTTTCGCGCAGCAACGGGCACAGGATAGGCATAGAGCTGGATCACAAGTTTTCTGAAAACACTTCCATATTTTTCCGCCCGCAGTTCAATTTCGGCACGGGGTATTTTAAGGAAACATCGGAATATTCGACCGACAATGACATTTCGGCCATAACCGGAAACAGTTCCGACATATTGGGGAGCAACAGGGGAAGCAGCCTGACGGACGGGTTCAACAAGTCGTGGCAGGCAAGGGGATTCTTCCTGTTCAGGCAAAGGCTCGGAAAGCCGGGACGCACGCTGTCGGTAAGCCTCGATTACAATTTCAGCGAGAACAACATGGACGGAATCAACCAGTCGGAGACCGTTACCGAATTGTATGATGAAAATTATGCTCATACCGGTACCGAGACTGAAATCATAGACCAGCAGTATTTCCAGTATGAAAGCGGCAAAAGGGTAGGAGGTCGTTTTTCCTATACCGAACCATTGTACAAAGAGAGGCTTTTCCTTGAAGCCACCTACTCTGTAAACTGGAGCCGTTCTTACAGTGTGAACAATACATACAACAAACTGGCCGACGGTTCATACGAAACCGTTCCCGATCCGGTGTATTCGAGCGAGCTCATAAACCAGTATGTGGACCAGCGGGCGGGTGTCAATCTGCAATGGCAGAAAAACGGGACGGTGTTTTCCTTGGGAGCATCGGCTCAGCCTAACCATACGATGAACACTACTACTTCGCAGGGAGTCACTACTGAAACGGATTATAAAGTAGTCAATTGGGCTCCTACGGCGCGTATAGACTGGAGGCCGAAGGACGGGACATTCTTCAGGCTGTTCTACATGGGGTATTCCGACCAGCCGTCGTCCACGCAGTTGCAGCCTTCGATGAATGTCTCCAATCCGCTTCTCATCACTCTCGGTAACAACGGCCTGAACCCTACTTTCAATCACATGCTGAGAGGGCATTTCAGGTACAGCGACAGCGAGACTTTCCTGACATTGAACGGTATGATAGGCGGGAACTACACATCGAACAGCATCATCAACGCCACGTGGTACGATGATGCGGGCGTGCAATATTCCATTCCGGTCAATTCCGAAGGCACGTATTCGGCGGACATGCGTTTCATGATAAACTCCCCGATAGCGAGGTCCAATTTCTCGGTATCGGCATTCACCAATGCCCGTTATTCCAATTCCACAAGCTTCGTCGGTGCATGGGACCATCAGATAAATACCGAGGATTTCGTATACGAGGACTTCATAAATGAATTCCACGAGGCTTTCGAGGACGGACATTCCTTTGTCAGGAACAGGACACATTCTTTGTCCGTTTCCCAGATGTTGAGGTTTACGTACCGTAATGACGACATGGAGGTGACACTCGGGGCAAGGGCGCGCTACAATCAGGCATGGTACTCTATCAATACGGAACAGAATACGACCACATGGAACAACAACGTCAATGCTTCATTCACCTATTCGCTTCCTCTCGGCTTCACAATAGCCACGGATGCAAGATACAATTTCTATATAGGTTACGATGAAGGTTTCAACGAGCCGCAGCTGATTTGGAACGCGCATTTGGACAAACTGCTGTTCAAAGACAAATTCACCCTCTCCATCAAGGCTTACGATATTCTGAACCAGTCGAGGAATGTTTACCGCACGACAACCGACAACTATGTGCAGGATACAAGGAACAACACGCTCGGACGTTATATCATGGTTTCGCTGACATACCGTTTCGGCGAGTTCGGAGGCAATGGCGGCGGCCGCGGCCCTATGGGGCCGCCGCCGCGCCGCTAATTTTTTATGGCTTTGCGGCGGCGGTGTATCTTCTCCATTTTTCGATAAGCTCGGCCATGTCCTGGGGCAGTACGCTGTCGAAAGAGAGCAGTTCCCCGGTGCGGGGATGCACGAATCCCAGTGTCTTGGCATGAAGGGCCTGTCTCGGAAGGATTTTGAAGCAGTTTTCTATGAATTGCCTGTATTTTGAATATATCGTGCCTTCCTTGATCTTGTCGCCATCGTAGCGTTCGTCGTTGAAGAGAGGGTGGCCGATGTAGTTGAAATGCACCCTTATCTGGTGCGTTCTTCCTGTTTCCAGCTTGCATTCCACGATTGTGACATACCCCAAACGCTCCAGCACCCTGTAATGCGTGACTGCATGTTTTCCCTTGTCTCCTTCGGGAAATACCCTGAATTTCATCCTGTCGTTGGAATCCCTGCCGATATTGCCGGTTATGGTCCCCGAGTCTTCTTTCAGGTTTCCCCATACTATGGCTATGTATCTTCTTTCAATCGTGTGGTCGAAGAACTGTCTGGCAAGTCCGAGCTGGGCTTCGTCGTTTTTTGCCACGACCAACAGTCCTGAAGTGTCCTTGTCTATGCGGTGGACGAGGATTCCGAGCCTTTCATCCGTCGTGTCATGGCCGTCCGTTCCGAGATGCCATGCCAGCGCATTTACCAGAGTGCCGCTGAAGTGCCCGTGCCCCGGATGCACGACAAGCCCGGCCGGCTTGTTTATGACAAGGAGATCGTCGTCTTCATATACGATGTCCAATGGTATGTTCTCGGGACGTATTTCGTATTCCCGCCTTTGATAAGGCATCACGAGGGTTATGACATCTCCGGGCTTTACTATGTAATTGGCTTTTACGATTTCACCGTTTACCTTTATGTACTCTTCTTTTATGGCGAGCTGTATACGGTGTCTGGACGTGTTTTCCAAATGCGAGGCAAGATACTTGTCCACTCGCATGAGAGACTGGCCTTTGTCGGCAGTCAGGCGGAAGTGCTCGAACATTTCCTGCCCGTCCTCGGCATTGGACATTTCTTCATCCAATTCCTCGTCTGTTTCCGGATCGAATATAGTGTCAAGCATATTTTACAGGTTTTCCTCGGATGTTTCAGATATGATGCCGTCATGGACTGACAATGAGTCTGCCCCGTTGCCGTTTTCTCCAGGTGCAGGAAGCAGTGAACGGTCGGTAGTAAGGTATATTATGATGCCCGTGCCCATTTCGAGCGGATATTCCGACGGAGAAGGTATCTGCTTGTAGACTATCGCTTTTGTCGAGTCGGAACGGTCTTTTACATCGGGTGCGTATATTATCTTGCTTATGTTCAATGAGCTTTCCTGTATGAGCTCGACAGCGTTTTTCCCGTTTGTGCCGATGATGTCCGGAACGTATGTTTCATTGTCGGATGGGTTGAGCCCCAATACAAGGTCTATGCTTGACCCGCTCTGAATCCTTGTCCCCGGCTTTATGTCGCGTCCCCTGTATCTTTGCCCGAGGACGTTGTTGGTGGCAATGTCTTCTTTATAAATCAGCTGCCCTGTCTCCAGGCCTTTCGACGACAGTTCGGCGCGTGCCTGCCTCATGGAAAAACCTATCAAATCCGGCATGGTCACTGTCTTTGGCTGAGTGGCGTTGATTGTAAGCAGTATACGTCTGTTTTTCTTTACGGAGCTTCCTGCTTTTGGGACTTGCCGGTATATGGCCCCGCGTTCCATGCCTGAAACATAGATGGAGTCGGCAACCTCGACCCTTATATGGCCGGATGCCGCCAATGCCGTGGCTTCTTCCACTGTCATCCCGTAAAAATCAGGAACTTGCAGTTCCTTGTCATGCCGGGTGTAAATATTGAGGAAAATCATTGCCGCGGCTATCAGTACGCCGGCAATGACCGCGGTCAGCAGGAGGTTCCGCACTATCCAATTCCCGAAAATCCTTGCAGCCATGCTTTTGCCGTTGTTGTTTTTCCTTTTTTCAGCCATATATTTTCTTTTTTCGTGCATATCCCGCAAAGTTACCTAAATTTTAATAAAATATAAGCAAAATCACTTTTAAAAGAGCCGGGCGGCAATAGGCACGACGGCGTGGCCGCCCGTGGCC
>JADIME010000059.1 GCA_017694935.1 Candidatus Merdivivens pullistercoris | reverse complement strand
CCTTACGGACTCTCTGCAAAAGGTCAATCTTGACGCGCTCGCTCATGTAGCCAAGAAGTATGGACTGTCCGTAAAAGTCACGGGAGCGGCAGATAGCGCAACCGGCACAGCTTCTATCAACAATGCGTTGAGCACAGCCAGAGCCGATTACATTGCCGGTGAACTCATCAAGCGTGGCTTATCGGCAGAAAGCATTACCAGAACATACGAGGGCGGCATATCGTATTATGTGCCGAACGAAGCCAACAGACACACGAAAGTAGAACTTTATTTCAGATAAGTAGTCTTTTTGTTCATAAATGGAAACTGCTTTTTCATTTTTTGTGCGAGCCTGTCCGTGATGGATTGGCTCTCACTTTTTTATTAGAATCTACTTCTGACTATCGCTTATGCCTGAAAAAGATCATCCATAGTTACCTCACTATGGACAATACTTTTATGCTTTCCACCTACTACACCGTATGTCGTCACAAAAGTGATAACAAGCGATTTCTTGTTTTTTGTCGCCATTCGGAACAGTCCCATACGTTCCCTCAGTTTTTTTTCATAGCTGTCGGTGATGCCATATTGGTCCGTGCTGAATTTCATTTCGCACAAGTGGATAATCCTGTCTGCTCGTTCGATTATCAGATCAATCTGAAAGCCGGGAATCCCTTTTTCAGGATCGGCCGTGCTCCGCCATGTGGATATGGCGGTTCCCACTCCGGCAATCCCAAGTGCTCCTTTAATCTGTTTATGGTGATTCAGGCACACCAATTCAAAACTCAGCCCCATCCATGCGGATACACTGCGTGAACTCATGTTGTTGCTCCACCACCTGTCGTCTTTGGTGTTGTTGTTTTCAATGAACTTATAATAGAAGAGCGTGTAGAAATCCGTAAGCCGGAATATGTTGTTTCGGACTTTTTGCCCATATTGTGACAACCGGGTGATAAAATCGCAACGCTCCAGATTCTTCAATATTTTGCTGAGAAACGCACCTTCCAAGCCGGTGGCTTTGGCTATGTCCTCCCTTAACATCCCAGACTTGTTTTCTGACAATAGTTTGACTACAGATATATAAGTGTCCGCATTGGCAAAAAGGGCGTTGTATAGTTCATCGAACTCATTTCTCAGCAATGCTCCTTCGGTGAAAAACAGCCGGTCTATATTCTGAACAAGGCTATCTGACATGTTCAGAAGGCTCAAGTAGTATGGTACGCCTCCTAATATCATGTAGCATTGTAATATCTGGTATCTGTCCCATTGACAGTTCCTTTGTCTCAGGTATTCTTCCGTTTCGTGCAGATTGAACGGTGGCAGGTGCAGGTTGCAGGTGACTCTTGCATGGAGACCGCCTTGATTTCCTACTATTTTGTCTGCCATCCATGATGTCGCCGAACCGGTGGCGATAAGCATGATGTCTGTGCGCCTGTTGCACCATCCGTTCCAAAAATTCTCCAATGCACTGACGAAGTTCGAGCGTTGTGTATCCATCCACGGCATTTCATCAATGAAAATAACCTTCTTTCTGTCAGAGGGCAATGTTTCAAGATAATCTTCAAGCGCATTGAAGGCATCATACCATGTCTCCGCTTTCGGTTGGCGTTTCTTGGACTGGCGGTGAAGTGCCCGCATGAAGTTCTTTATCTGAATCGTTGCTGAAGTCTTATGCTCACCCACGAACGTAAAATCGTATTTGTAGTTGAAGAATTTGTCTATAAGATATGTCTTACCTATACGACGGCGGCCGCTTATAATGACAAATTCCGAACGGTCTGAATCCAGACAACGTTGTAAATCCTCACATTCTTTCTTTCGTGAAATCAGTTTGTCCTGCATGATACTCTGTATTTGGGGCAAAAGTACTTAATCTGAATGTAATAGCCAAACTTTTTACGAATAAGTTTATACTTTATCTGCTAAAATAATCGAGATAAAGTATAAACTCAGCAATATGTGGTGTTTGGGAGATAATACTTTATCCGCGATGTATCATCACTTAAGGTATGAACTCATCTCCCTATCCAAAAGGGTATTTGTATGATATCCTTTTGTATCCAGTAATCACGCTTACTTTTATACTCCGCAAGTTCTGTCCGCTTTTAATCTGCCTCATAGCCACTCTCTCCGCTTTCTGGCATTCCCTGCCGGAGTGATTTTCCCATGCAAAAGTACAGCGTCCGTCCAGCCGTCAAGTACCGCTACGCTAACCGGTTCACGGATTGAGCGGCAGCCTTCCCAAATCGAAGATGAACCGCCGGTTCCCCGCAGGGTTGGGTATTCCGTTAAATCCCTGACAGTTTCCTTGCCTTACCTGTTCTTTACACGCTGTCTGTCCTGCATGTAAAATCTTTCCCGACAAGGAAGCCGAAGAAGGCTTTCGAGAAGAGGGAGGAAAAAGAAAGTTTAACGAATAAAAATTTAGAGTTATGCCAAACTGGTGCAGTAGTGCATACGCAATAGAGGGCGATGCAAATGAAATCAAGAGCCTCTATGAATTAATGAAAGGATTGGAAAACATGGAAAAGCCTTCAGTGGAAAATGGCTTCGGGACTACATGGCTTGGATGCCTTGTAGATGCCCTGGGCAAGGATTGGAACGATGTAAGCTGTCGTGGTGAGTGGAGCTGCCTTGAAATGGACGGCGAAGTGATAAGGTTATACACCGAAACGGCGTGGTCTCCCTGCAATGAGGTGTTTGACCTTGTGAGGGAAAAATATCCGTCACTTTACTATTATTTTCAGGCGGAAGAGCCGGGCATGGGAATTTATGAAACGAACGACATTTCGGGTGTCTATTTCCCCGACAGGTATTTTTTTGATGCCTGTACGCCCGAAGAAGAGTACATCAGCGAATAC
>JADIME010000058.1 GCA_017694935.1 Candidatus Merdivivens pullistercoris | reverse complement strand
CGACACCCCCACAGCGCGCACCGGCCGGCTTTCCCCATTTCCCCAGTGAACTTCTTACCATCCCACCGGAGGATTCCCCCCCGGTTGGGAGCGCAAAGGTATAACTTCCACAATTATCCACCAAATTTTTTTCGCACTTTTTTCACACTTTTAGTGAAAAAATCAGAGCCCCCGCGCCGGCAACCGCTACGGGACGACGACGAAGACTTTGGAAGACAGCAAGGTAGTAAGGACAGAGGCCGCTTACAGGGAAAGGCAAAAAATTATCCGTAAAGCTGCTGTTTTCCGCAAAAAACACAAAACCTGCACGAAAGCATGTCTCAAACATTCTGAAAAAATTCAAACATCTTCTGAGCATGTCTTGACAGGCATGGACGATGGCGGCCGCAGCTGTAAAAAATGTGGCCTTGACTTCAATCTTTTCAGAACATCTATATTATATAGGTGCAGCACTGCTACACGACAAATGTAACGCAAGAAATTTTCATAGACGGATAAGAAACTGGGAAAAGAGCCACAAGAAACCAACCATAGAAAAGCATCTATTGTCACAAATCTTCCCTCATTCTATGCGGAAGTTTCATTTTATTAATAAAAAACATTATCTTTGCCTTATAAATAATTATATAAACTTAATTGTTATGAGAAAGTACATTTCTATTTTATGTTTGATGCTGCTTACCGTATTCAGCGTACAGGCAGCTAACAAGAACGACTCCACTGAATTTAAAGGGCACTGGATCCTTCAAGTCCAAGGCGGAGTAAGCCACACTGTAGGAGAAGCGGCATTCGGAGAACTGATTTCACCGGCTGCTGCCATTTCATTCGGATACCAGTTCACTCCTGTATGGGGACTTCGCGCTGGATTGAGCGGATGGCAAGGTAAAGGTGCCGTTGTATATCCGGAACAGACCTACAAGTTTAACTATTTGCAAGGTAATGTAGACGTAATGGTAGACATCGTAAGCATCTTCGACGGCTACCGCGCAAAACGTCTCTTCAATCCATACCTCTTTGCCGGTATCGGAGTTGCCGGTGGTCTGAACAATGACGAGGCAGCTGAAATACCTACACTCCAGACCGGTGAAAACTCTCTTCTTTGGGATGATCTCATTACTCCGGTAGGAAGATTCGGTATCGGCCTCGATATCAGATTGTGCAGGGCCGTATACTTTAACCTTGAAGTAAATGCCAACATGCTTTCAGACCGTTTCAATTCCAAAAAAGGAGATGTACTTGACTGGCAATTGCACGGCTTGGCAGGCCTGACATTCAAATTCGGCACAGCAAAAGCCAAAGCCGCAGAACCTGCTCCTGCACAGTTTACCCCGACACCTGCTCCGGAGCCTGAGCCGGTACCTGAACCAGCACCTGCTCCAGAGCCTGCTGTAGAAGAGCCTGAAGTAGTAGAACCTCAGATCGTTCCGGCTGAAGATGTTCTTGAAAACATCTACTTCCTGATTGGCAAGAGTGTTATCAGGGATTGCGAAAAGGCAAAACTCGAATCCGTTGTAAAAGCTATCAACGAAAATGAGAATAATACTGTTACTGTAACAGGATATGCCGATGCTGAAACCGGTTCAGCCGAAAGGAACATGGAACTTTCAAAAGAAAGGGCCGAAAATGTTGCCAAGGCACTCATGGATGCAGGTATATCAGAAGACAGGATTAAAGTAGAGTATAAAGGCTCGACAGTCAATCCATACGAAAAACCTGAACAGAACAGGGTTGCAATATGCGTGGTTAAATGTTTCATTTACGAATAATCCACAATTAAGATAAATGGCTAAAAGACAGCTTGCACTGTATTGAAGCCGTTAATATAAAAGCGATAAGGGCAGTCGGCAAAGGCTGCCCTTGTTTTTGTATTGTAAAGCGACTTGTCTGATAAAAACGAAGAGCCGGGCTTCGATTTTTTTTCATAAATCGGAAAACTGTCTTAATTTTACGATTTGGTGTTAATTTAACCCATGAAATATTGGCATTTTTTAGATAGAGGCGACAATGCCATGAGGGTGATATAATAATTCACATGCGAAACAACATACATATAGCCACAGAAGTAAACAGAATCATACTCATTGCCGGGGAAGAAGCGGAACGCCTTGGAAACAATTGTGTCATGCCGGATCACCTGTTCCTTGCCATATTGAGGGACGGGAACAGCAAAGCATACAAGGTATTAGAAAGACTCGGCGCCGCTATTAAAGATATAAAACAGGATATCGACAAGGCTAACAGGGACATGGAACCTTCAAGCGGCAATGCGGAGATTCCGTTGCCTGTATCTGTCGAGACCCAGAACGTATTAGGGGCGATGGTATCTTTGGCAAGGAAAGAAGACACGGAAAATGTCGATTCACTCCATCTTTTGCGCGCCATCATCGAAAACGGACAGGGAAATGCTGATAAAGTATTGAAAAACCATGGGATAAATCTGATCCGCTCCTTGGACGAAATCATGCAGCGAAAACAAACGCAAGCCCCAATGCATGATGACAACAGGCCTGCCCGCAGACCCAGACAGGACTACACTGAAGAACATACAGCATCCCCGTCCGAATCCATAATCGGACAATTCGGCACGGATCTGACAGCCGAAGCCGCCAAAGGCAATCTGGATCCGGTAATCGGCAGAAACAATGAAATAGACAGGATAATACAGATACTCGGCCGACGAAAGAAAAACAATCCCATACTTGTCGGGGATGCCGGCGTCGGCAAATCGGCGATAGTAGAAGGACTGGCATCAAGGATAGCCGGACACAAAGTGCCTTCCATCCTTGCATTTAAAAGAATTGTCTCTTTGGACCTGGTATCGGTAGTCGCCGGGACAAAATACAGAGGAGAGTTTGAAGAACGGTTGAAAGCCATAATCAATGAACTCTCAAAAGACAGAAACACAATCGTATTCATCGATGAAATACACACGATAGTCGGTGCAGGGAACGCATCGGGTTCCATGGATGCTGCCAATATGCTGAAACCGGCCCTGTCGAAAGGCGAGATACAATGCATCGGCGCAACTACTGCAGAAGAATTCAGGAAAACCATAGAGAAAGACCCAGCTCTTGAAAGGAGATTCCAGAAAGTCAATGTAGAACAGACGGATTACGATGAAACATTGAGAATACTGTACGGGATAAGACAGAAATACGAGGATTTCCATAAAGTAATTTACGACGACAGCGCCCTTGCCGCATGCATAAAACTGACAGACAGGTATATAAACGGACGTTCACTGCCTGACAAGGCCATAGACGCCATGGATGAAGCCGGAGCGCGGATGCATCTGTCTTCAGAAAAACAGGACGACAAGGCCAATAAGCTGTATAACAGGCTGTCGTCCGCAAGGGCTGAAAAACAGGCTGCCGTCAAAGACGGGCAATTCGTCAAGGCGGCTTCACTATTCCGGAAAGAAAAAGACCTGAACAGGCAACTCGACAGATATTATGAAAGCACATCGCTTCCCGAAGAAAAACCGCATGTCACAAAAGACGATATAGCCAAGACTGTGGCCAGAATGTCGGGTATCCCTATTGAAAAGATAGCCGAGACCGAGGCGGAGAAACTGACAAGTCTTTCCAACAGGATAAAAAGCAGGATCATCGGCCAGGACATGGCCGTAAACAGTGTCGTGAATGCAATAAAGAGAAGCCGATCAGGATTGAAAAATCCGGAAAGGCCTATCGGGACTTTCATTTTTTTCGGTCCGACCGGCGTAGGCAAGACAGCACTGGCCAAAGCAGTGGCAGAAGAATTGTTCGGTTCCCCGGACAGCCTGATCAGGATGGACATGGGGGAATTTTCCGAAAAATTCACATCCTCAAGGCTTGTCGGCGCCCCTCCCGGCTATGTCGGATACGACAACGGTGGAGAACTGAGCGAAAAAGTCAAGAAACACCCTTATTCGGTAATCCTGCTGGACGAGATAGAGAAAGCACACCCTGACATATACAACATGCTTTTACAGATCATGGACGAAGGCAGGCTGACAGACAGCAACGGGCGGAACGTGGATTTCAGAAACTGCATTATAATCATGACATCCAACGCAGGCAGCCGCGAGATACAGGGCTACGGGAACGGTTTAGGCTTTGCCGGCACATTGGAAGCCGAAAAAGGCAAACGCAATGCCGCCGAGAAAGCTATCGGGAACATTTTTCCTCCCGAATTTTTGAACCGCGTAGATGAACAGATACATTTTCATGGACTTACAAAAGACAATATCCTGAAAATTTTAAATAATGAACTTGCCAAACTGAAAAAAAGGACAAAAGAAATAGGATATGATCTGGAGATTTCACAGGGAGCCAAAGAATTCGTGGCTGAAAAAGGCTATGACAGCAGATTCGGGGCGCGCTATCTGAACAGGACCATAGGCCGGCTGATCGAAGACCCCCTTGCGGATGAACTGCTGTCACGCGCAGCACAACCGTCGGAAACCTCCAATAAAAAAATAACCATCCGCCTGACCAGAAGCAAGAATGAGAAAAAACTGGAAATCCTATAATAAAACAGCCGATATGACAATCGAATCATTAAAGGACACAGTACTGTCCGGACATGAATTAACCATAGACCAGGCCAGATGGCTTGCAGAAACCGAAGATTCCGAAACGCTGTATGAAGCCGCACACGAAATAACAAAGAGCATGGCTGAAACGGAATTCGACATGTGCTCCATAATAAACGCGAAATCCGGAAAATGTCCGGAAGACTGCAAATGGTGCGCACAGTCCGCACACTACAGAACCGAAGCAGAGATTTACAGTCTCGTGCCGCAAGAGGAAATGCTGCACCATGCATCTTACAATGAAGAACAAGGCATAGCACGGTTCTCATTAGTCACAAGCGGAAAAAAACCGTCCGAGGCCGAATTGGACAAAATATGTGAGTCCGTAAGGTTTTTAAGAAAAAACAGCTCCATCCCGCTTTGCGCCTCTTTGGGCCTGCTGGATGAGGACAGCCTCATGAAACTGCATGAAGCCGGTGTGACAAGGTACCACTGCAACCTCGAAAGCGCTCCATCCTATTTCGGCACACTTTGCACCACCCATTCCCAGCGACAAAAAATCGCCACATTGAAAGCCGCACGGAAAGCCGGACTGGAAATATGCAGCGGAGGCATCATCGGAATGGGCGAAACCATGGAACAAAGGATAGAACTCGCATTCACGATAAAACAGCTCGGAGTTTCTTCCATACCTATTAATATATTGTCACCGATTAAGGGTACTCCTTTGGAAAACCAAAAGCCGATAAGCGAGGATGAAATATTGCGGACAGTAGCAATCATGCGTTTCATAAACCCCAAGGCATATCTGCGTTTTGCCGGAGGAAGGGCAAGGCTAAGCGGGGAATGCGTAAGAAAAGCCATGTATTGCGGCATAAATTCCGCCATCGTAGGCGATCTGCTTACCACGATAGGCTCCAAGGTGGAAGACGACAAACGCATGATAAAAGAGTGCGGATACACATTGCCAGACTCGACTTTTGACAGGAACCACCTGTGGCATCCATACACGTCCACGACAAATCCGCTCCCGGTATACATGGTGGACCATGCAGAAGGGGCGACCATAACATTGAAAGACGGCCGTACACTGATTGAAGGCATGTCTTCATGGTGGTGTGAAGTACACGGGTACAACAACCCTGTATTGAACAAAGCGGCGGAAGAACAGTTGAAGAAGATGTCGCATGTAATGTTCGGCGGACTGACTCACGAGCCTGCAATCGAATTGGGCAGACTCCTTCTGGAAGTCGCCCCGCCTTCAATGCAGAAGATATTTTATGCGGACTCCGGCTCTGTAGCCGTGGAAGTCGCCCTCAAAATGGCAGTACAGTATTGGTATGCCGCCGGAAAAACGGGCAAAACCAATTTCGTGACGATACGAAGCGGCTATCACGGAGACACGTGGAATGCAATGTCGGTCTGCGACCCTGTCACGGGGATGCACTCATTATTCGGAGCATCACTTCCTGTAAGGTATTTCGTTCCTGCCCCGTCGTCAAAATTCTCCGGAGAATGGGATCCGTCGGACATTGAGCCGCTCAGACAGACCATAGAGTCCAAAGACGGGGAAATAGCAGCACTCATATTGGAACCGATCGTACAGGGAGCCGGAGGAATGAGGTTCTACCATCCGCAATACCTGAAAGAAGCGGCGCTGCTTTGCAAGAGACACGGCCTGCTTCTGATTTTCGATGAAATAGCGACCGGATTCGGAAGGACTGGAAAGATGTTCGCATGGGAACATGCAGGCGTGGAACCAGACATAATGTGTGTAGGCAAGGCTATGACTGGAGGGTATCTTACGATGTCGGCGGTCCTTGCTTCCAACAAGGTGGCAGACATGATTTCCAATCATTTTCCTTACTCTTTCATGCACGGCCCCACATTCATGGGAAACCCGCTGGCCTGTGCAGTCTCATGCGCATCCATAAGGCTTTTGCTTGATTCAGACTGGCAAGGCAAGGTAAAAGCCATTGAAAACCAATTGAGAAAAGAGCTTGCTCCGGCACGCATGCTAAAAGGTGTCGAAGACGTCAGGGTACTTGGAGCCATAGGCGTAATCGAGACAAAAGAGCCGGTAAACATGGCATACATGCAGAAAAGGTTCGTCGAAGAAGGCATTTGGGTACGGCCTTTCGGGAAATTGGTGTATATCATGCCTCCGTTCATCATCACCCCGGAGCAATTGTCCAGACTGACATCAGGGCTTGTAAAAATCGTCTCGGAATTATGAACAGGAATACGGAAATATTTGCCGCAGAAATAGAAAGGTTGAAAGCCGTGGATAATTTCAGAATCTTTCCACAGGCAAAGCATGAAGGAAAATATATTTTTTCCGATGGCAAGAAGATGCTCAATCTGTCTTCCAATGATTACCTCGGAATTGCTTCCGAAGGAAGATTATGGAAAGAGTTCATTTCCTCGGCAGAAATAGACAAAGAACTGCCTTCGTCATCCTCGTCACGGCTGCTTACCGGGAATTTTCCCGAATACGAAGAACTGGAAGATTCACTTTCCGCTCTTTTCGGAAAAGAATCCGCCCTCGTTTTCAATAGCGGGTACCATGCCAACACGGGCATACTTCCGGCATTGTGCGGACACGATACATTGATACTTGCGGACAAACTCGTCCATGCAAGCATAATAGACGGGATACGTCTTTCAGGTGCGGACTACATACGCTACAGACACAACGATTACGTACAACTGGAGCGTCTCGTAAAGGACAATTCCCCGAAATACAGAACGATATTCATAGTCACTGAATCCATTTTCAGTATGGACGGAGACGAAGCCGACCTTGTAAGACTGGCGGAAATCAAGCAAACATACGGAAATATCATGCTATATGCAGACGAGGCCCATGCATTCGGGTTAAGAGGTGAAAAGGGGACAGGATGCGCCGAAGAAAAAGGCGTAAGCGGGGAGATAGACCTGCTTGTCGGAACCTTCGGCAAAGCCGCCGCATCAATGGGCGCATACGTGGTATGCGACAATATCATTAGAGAATACCTCATCAACAAAATGCGTACTCTCATATTTTCCACGGCTTTGCCTCCCCTTAATATAAAATGGACGAATTTCGTCATAAACAGGATACCGTCCATGAAAGAGCGGCGGGAACGACTCGGCGAAATTTCCGCAAAACTGCGGGATACATTGAAACACAAGGGAATAAACACGCCCTCCACATCGCACATAATCCCCGTAATAACAGGCGACAGCGGGAAAGCGATACTGAAAGCCAAGAATCTGCAGGATGCCGGATTTTACGTACTTCCGGTAAGGCCTCCGACAGTCCCGGTCGGATCTTCAAGGTTAAGACTGTCAATGACAGCAAACATTCCAGACGAAGACACAGAGCGACTGTCCAAATTGCTTTGAAACAATGATTCAGGACTTTATCTCAAACGAAGGGAAAAAAGGCCTTTCCCTGTTTTTTGCCGGGTGGGGAATGGATAAAAGACCGTTCGGAAGCCTTGCATGCAAAGACATGGATATCATGATATGCTATGATTATACCGATACCGGATTCGATTACAGGCTGATCGAAAGGTATGGAACAATCATGATAACTGCCTGGTCCATGGGAGTATGGGCTGCAGGAAAAATCATCCCGTGTCTGAAAGCGAAAGGAAAAGAAATCACAAGGGCAACCGCTATAAACGGCACTCTGCTGCCAGTCAGCGACTTATATGGCATACCTGAAAAGATATTTTCGGGAACACTGGAAGGATTTTCAGAGAAAACCCTGACAAAATTCCGAAGAAGGATGTGCGGTGACACTGCAAACTATGAACTGTTCATGTCCGGAGCGCCATTAAGGAGCATCGGGAGCCTGCATGATGAACTGGCATCAATATACAAAACAGCAACCTCGGAAAACAGTTCCAAAGGCTTGGACGATACGACATGTGCAGAAACCATCAAGGCAGAATGCCAAGGCAATTGGAGCGATGCAATCATTTGTACCAAAGACAGGATATTCCCGGCCGACAACCAAATACGGTTCTGGACAGATGCGGGCATAAGTTATGAATTGACAGACCGAACACACTATTGCAATGACATATTCTCATTAAAAATAACCGGCAGATGACCAACGACACGGTAGACAAAGACATATTACGAAAAAGATTTGCAAAAGCCGTCATTACATACGACAGGCAGGCCGCGGTACAGAAGGACATAGCACGCCGGATGTGCGAAATGCTCAAACTTTCCGCCAGCGGTGACACATTTTCAAAAGTTTTCGAGGCCGGATGCGGGACTGGGATTTTCACAGAAATGATAGACAGCATATTCCATCCCGACATGCTTTATATCAACGACATTTGTCCTGAGATGGGTGACGAGGCCGGAAAGAAGGCGAAGAATGCCGTTTTCATTTGCGGAGATGCCGAAACCATTGATTTTCCGGAAGGACTGACATTGATAACATCGTGTTCCGCAATACAATGGTTCACCGATTTTGATGCTTTCCTGTCCAAGTGCAATGAAGCGCTTGCTGACGGGGGAATGCTCGCATTCTCGACTTTCGGAGAAGACAATCTCAAGGAAATCAAACAGCTCACAGGCGCAGGACTTAATTATATGAGATTGAATGACCTTGAAGAATCACTGCGCGATAACGGATTCAACATATCCGTCAGCAAGCAGGAAAAAACAAAAATCTGGTTTCCGTCCCCCGTGGAAGTATTGCGGCACTTGAAAGAGACCGGTGTTACCGCTACCGGCAGAAACAAAGGCAAAAACACATGGACAAAAGGCACACTGGAAACATTTGCCGACGAATATAGAAAAACCTACGGACAGAAGGACGGCTCCGTACCGGTAACTTATCATCCGATATACATCATCTCTACGAAAGACACAACACATTGACAATGAAAACGATATTAAAAAACGGGATATATTTCACAAGCGGCATAGACACGGACGCCGGGAAAAGCTACGCTACCGGCTATCTGGCAAAATGCCTGAATGACAATGGAAAGAGAACCATAACGCAGAAATTCATCCAGACAGGCAACACAGGCCATTCCGAAGACATTGACCTGCACAGGAAAATCATGGGAACAGGCTATACCCCGGAAGACCGGGACTTTCTTACGATGCCGGAAATATTTTCCTACCCCGCCTCTCCCCTTCTCGCTTCCAGAATAGACAAGAGAAAAATCGATTTTGACAAGATCAACGCAGCAACCCGGCGGTTGTCCTCACTTTATGACATAGTACTCGTAGAGGGAGCCGGAGGTTTGATGGTTCCATTGACTGAAACCATGCTCACGATAGATTTTATAAAAGAAAGCGGCTATCCTTTGGTTTTCGTCACTTCCGGAAAACTGGGAAGCGTGAACCATACACTTCTCAGTTTCGAGGCCATTGAAAGACGGGGAATCGAAGTCGCAGCCGTCATGTACAATCTGTTTCCTGAAATTGAAGATACTACAATACGGGACGACACCCGTGAATACATAAAACAGTACATGAGATTGCATTTTCCCGATGCCCTCTTCATTGAAGTCCCCATACTCCGTTAAAAAGATGTTCCGGGTTTTCGGGAGCCGCCGGCCTCTCCGGTCTCCGGGACAGCGCGGCTATCAGTACTCCACCCGGTCCGGTTTTTCTTCCCAGTCGGTGAATGCCTTTATCGCTTCATCCGGAAGAAGCCGCATGGACAGCAGACGGCGATGCAGCGGAGGGAGAGCGATTTCTTTGTAAATAAACGCATCGTCAAAACCAGCCTTTGCCGCGTCTTCTTTGTCATTGCCATAATACATCCTGTCCAGACGCGCCCAATATATCGCACTTAGACACATCGGGCAAGGCTCGCATGAGGTATATATCTCGCAGCCTTGCAAGCCGAAAGTGCCCAATGCCTTGCAGGCCGCCCTGATGGCACTCACCTCCGCATGCGCCGTAGGGTCATTTTCCGAGGTCACTCGGTTTACGCCTGCAGCTATGATCTCACCGTCACGGGCTATCACGGCCCCGAAGGGGCCTCCCCCGTTTTTGACATTTTCAACGGAAAGCCTTATGGCCTCCCTCATCAATTCTTCTTTTGTCATAACAGACAAAGATACGATTTTTTCCACACAAATTTTCACGACACCCTCCCGGCTTATTTTGTACCACCGTTTGTCACCCTGAAATTTTAAACGGCTGCTTATTTTTGCGAAAAAAATAAAACGATGGAAAAGATATTATACAGTTTGGTCTTTAACCGCAAAGGGCAATTATTAAAAGACGGGACGGCACAAATACATATCTGCGCCTACAGAAACGGGAAACGGAAATACATAAAAACCGGCATACGCATCAGGCCGGAACAATGGGACAAAAAACGCAAACGCCTCAAATCCAATGTACCCAATTTCATGATTAAAAACGAATACCTGACAAAAAGCATAGAAGAAATCGAACAATACGAGCTGGACAGGCTGGTAAAAGGCGAAAGCATCTCTTTGGATGAGCTGAAAAAGGCGGCGGACAAGACATCCCGGCACAGCCTCACGGATTTCATGAAAAACGAAATAATACACAATAACTCCATATCGAAAGGCACGAAACGCATCTACATTTCATGCCTGCACAGGTTGCAGGAATACAAACATGACGTCTGCTTTGAAGATGTCACTTACAGTTTCATAGTAGGATTCGAAAACTATTTAAGATCCATGGGACTGAACAATAACAGCATAGGAAAACACTTGAAAACTTTCAGGACTATGCTTCACAGAGCATGCAACTACGGTATCATTCCAAATGCAGACCACTTCAAAAACTATAAGTTCAAAAAAAATCCTACGACACGCACCTATCTTACCCCTCAAGAAATCGAAGCAATGCAAAACATCCGTTTGGACGAGCGGAATCTCAATTATGTCAGAGACATGTACATGTTTTCCGTATATACCGGACTGCGGTTTTCCGACGTAAAGAAAGTAAAGCCGGCAGATATACAGGAAATCGACGGGAACAAGTATTTGGTACTGACGATGGAAAAAACCAAAGAGCCGTTAAGATTGCCCATATATCAGCTGTTTAACGGAAAATCTATCGAAATCATAGACAAATATTTTCACGGAGAGACCTGTTGCCTTTTTCCGAGATACGACAACGAGGAAGCAAATAAATTGTTGAAAATAGTAGCATCCAGAGCCGGGATTACTTACAAGAAAATGACATTCCACACCGCACGCCATACCACGGCCACTTATCTGATATACAAAGGAGTGCCTCTTGCCGTAGTACAGAAAATCCTCGGGCATACAAGCATCAACACTACCCAGATCTATGCAAAAGTAATGGACATGACCACAGAAAACGAGCTAAAGAAGGCTTTCGGGGAACAAACGCCACAACAAATCCCGGAGACCGGTTCATAGCCGAGCCTCCGTAAATGGCAGAATGACTGAGTGCGTTGCGAATGGCCGGCGCGTTGCGAATGGCTGGCGCGTTGCGAATGGCTGGCGCGTTGCGAATGGCCGGCGCGTTGCGAATGGCTTGGCGCGTTGCGAATGGCTGGCGCGTTGCGAATGGCCGGGCACAGGCGAAAACGGAATTTGCGGGAGCGGCCGGACTTAACCTGTACCGCCGTAACTAATTGACAATATGCACATTACAACAGGATAACAATTTACAATTGCTCCAGCAGCCTTGCAAAAACACACCTGCTGGAGCAAGCCGACTTAACCTATACCGTTGTAACTACATGATACCATGCGACTTATGAAATCTTCACAATCCGTGACCGCTCCAGCAAAACTGGAAAATGCAACAGGGTTAAAAATCCACATACGCGCTGCCGGCCAGCCCATCATGCCCGCTGTCATGCTTTGATCGTACCTGCCTTCATATCCGTTTCATGCCCGTTGCCATTCCTGCAACACTGAGCCAAACTTCACGATGTTTGCTACCGCAATGTCCCCTTTTGCCGCACACGCCAGCACAACATACTATGTATAAGACACTTGCACATTACGCAGTTAATCTCAAAAGGACTACACCGATGACATTAACAAAGTTCGTGAGGACCTGACGGCTGCCCTGGAGGAGCAGAACCAGGCCTTGACGAACGCTATCAATTCCCTCAGGGAAGAAGCACAGAAATATGCGGAAGACGCACAGGCTGCGGCAGAGGCATATGCTGACGCCGTAGCCAAGGAAAAAGCTGACGAAGCTCTTGCTGCAGCCAAAGAATATGCGGACGATGCTGCTGCCAAAGCAGCAGCTGACGCGAAAGCTGAGGTGTTGGAAGAAATTCAAGCTGATCTCCAGAAGACTTTGGCCGATGCTAAGTCGTATACTGACACCGAGATATCAGCATTGAAGACAGAGCTTGAGCAAAAGATTACGGAGCTTTCAAGCCGTATCGAAGGTGTAGCATCTGATGTAAATACGCTTAAATCTACGGTTGAAAAACAAGGTGATCAGATTAATGATCTTCTTGCTTTTGACAAGTTGTTAGACGAAAGGCTCAAAGCTGTAGAGGCGTACAAAGAAGCAATAGACTCTTTGGCAAGCGAGGTTACGGGTTTGAAAGAAGTAGACGAGTATCTTCAGGAGCAAATAGACACTATCAACAACACCATTCTTGAGATTCAAGGCACAATAGGCGAAATCAACGAGAAGATAGCCGACCTTTACGATGAGGTTGCAGCTACGAACAGTGCGCTTGCTTCTTACAAGGAAGAAGTTAGCAAAATGCTTTCTACGCTCCGCAGTGAACTCGAAGCAGCCATCTCTGCAGGGGACAATGCTGTCAAAGAAGAGCTTATAGCAAAACTTGATGAGCAAATCAGCGCCCTCCGCACTGAGCTGACCGAGTATTTCGACACTGAACTTGATGCTCTTGAAAGCCAGTTCAATGCAAGCATGGAGGAAGTTAAGGCTGACCTCAAAGCTAAATATGACGAGTTGAAGAGCGACATCGCAGAGTTGGATGCGAAGATTGACAGGATTGAAAGCGAAATCAGGCAGTATATCAATGATGCTATTCTCGGACTCGAAGGAAAGATAGGCGAGCGTTTGACTTCTATCTCTTTGATACCTGAAGTTTACGTCGATGGAGTTCCTGCTTTTGAACTTCCTACCATTATTTATACTCCGCTCTCAGTCGGCAAAGACGAAACCGTTGCTCCTAACAGGGCATTCGAGGATCAGGCTGTGCCAAGGATGGACGCTGTCGTACGTTATCACCTGTCACCTGCACACGTGACAGAAAACGGTATCGCGACTGCCGAATACCTCATTGAAAGCGCAAAGATGGTGACTAAGGCAGCGCAGGACAACGACATCATCGACATAAGGGGGTACAAAGTCAATTCTGACAATGAACTCGAAGTGACAGTCCGCAGACTTAACGGGGATTCATTCTATTCGCATGACGTTGCAGACTCACAGAATTACGAATTCTACACAGCTGCATTGAGCCTCGGCATCGCAGACGAACTTCTTATGGAAGGCGAGACTGAAGCCAATGTGGTTTCCGAATACTCGGCTATATATGAAGCTCCATACGAGATCCACATAGCTCCTTTGAAAGACCAGAGCCGCGAGATAGTCGAATATACTTGCGCAAAATTCGACACACTCTACACTGA
>JADIME010000057.1 GCA_017694935.1 Candidatus Merdivivens pullistercoris | reverse complement strand
TTTATTCATGTGCCATTCTACGATAGTCTGGCAAAGATAAATTCAAATCGGCGCGCTCGTCCCATCCTTGTAATTACCTATACTTCAATATTTTCAAAGAACTTTTGCGATTTTTTACCGGACACTAATGTTATAATATGGGTATTATAAAACGTTTTTCGGATTCCTGAGACCATTGTACTTGCCAGGTTTTTCCATTAATCGTATCAAGCAATATGAAAGTCCAAATGTTTTGTGTGGGATAAAGAGTAAATCGTCCGTTTTTCTTTTCAGATCCAAAAGCGAGCGGTGTGAGATTTAAATATACTTCAAAACGATTATTATCCTTTACATCATATTGTACTTGCCAAATCCTACCGTCTTGTGTGTTAAGTTTGAGAAATGTCCATACATTAGTTGTAGGATACAAACGATATGTTGCATTAGGGTTATCTTGTCCTGTAATGGTTGTATTATTATCTTGTGCTAATGATAATGAGTAAATAGACAAACTGAGTACTAACGTTATTAATATGTGTTTCATGTTTAAAGTTGTTTAATGATATATTTTTAATATGTTTTAATTGAAAATTCTCCCATTATCGTTTTAAAGATCTCTTCCAGCGTTTCTTCGTTCAGGACGGTTTCGAGCGGGAAGCCGAAGGCGGCTGACGAGCCTTTGCCGCCAGTGCCTTTGCGGAATGTCGCCGCGGGGATGTTGCTGCCGCTGTATTGCATTGTTGTTTTTCCTCCTTTTGCCGGAACGATGCCGTCAGGGAATTCCACGCAGTAGATTGAGTCGTTCAAGGCGGAAGAGAACCGTCCTTCAATGCCTTTGAGCGTTTCTATGCCATAGAACCCGCCCTTCCCTGCAGGGCAGTCCGAGAGCCATTTGAAGCCGAGGACTTTCTCTGCAAAACGCGCGGCTTCTTCCATATATGTGCTGTCCGGTGCCATCCCTCCATAGATGCAGTCGTTGAAGTCCGTGCCGATATCGGCGCCGGATGCGATGATGTTTCCGCCTCCGCCGTGGAATGCTTCCAATGCCTCCATTAGAGGTATGGGAAAACATCTGTAATGAGTGCCGAGGATTCCCCGGCCAAGAGGAGTGGTGATCTGTTTGCCGAGTATAAGGTCTATGGTTGAGAAACCATTTTCCGGTCTGATGCTTTCATTTATTTGCGTATAGGCGTCTCGGCTCATGGAGCAGAAAGAGTATCCTGCCGCCATCAGGGCGCGGCCGTGTACAAACGCGTAATCGAAAGTATTTCCGGCTATCGTTTTTCCTTCATATTCATAACCGGATGCCCCGAATCCAGGGTTGTCGTCGTCTGTCCACGGGACGGCGCGCCGAAATTCGTGTTGTTCTCCGGTAAAACAGATGTCTTTGATGTATGGCACGCCTGAATCCCGTCTGTTGTTGAAGCCCCCAAGCACGGTGTCGGCGGCAAAATGGACAGGCGGCGCGATGCGGTCGAAACCATTGACTATCGCTACGGTTCCTTTGGATTTTCCTGACGGGATGCCTGCGCTCAGGATTTCCGAAGGAAACCCCGTCCCTCCCCGGTTGGCCGCCACCACCCTGAAGCTGTATATTTTTCCTCGTTCAATACTGACTGTCATCGAGTCTGCTTCTGTCCTGACGCCTTTGTCCCATGCTCCTCCGTCAATCCTTGTGTATACTATGTAGCTGTCCGGAACCGCTGTCGGCTCTATTTCATCGTATCCGGCCTCCCATTTCAATGTCACAGTGCCGTTTTCAAGTATGGCTGAAAAATTTTTTACGGGCAGAGGCTGTACTGTGTATCCTGTGCCGTACCTTTGGGCAAGATATTTAAGTATGCCTTTGTATACCGCCCTCGACACTGTGAACCTGAAACCCGGATCAAGGCCGTACCTCATGTCCGCAAGGTTCTGGTGGGACATCGATTCCAAAAGCACGGTAGGCACCGGAGGCGTGCGAGCCTCGTAATATGATCTGTCCCATAGTTGCCGTCTCGACCATTCCGGTTCCCATAATGTGCGGATGTCGTTCACTACCTGGCTCTGGATGGCGTTGCCGAGTTCCCTTGAAGTTATCCGGTCTTCTCCTGTGCCGAAACGCTGCTTCCCTTCGCTTTTGAGGGTGTGTATGGCAAGGGTCCCGATGATCGAGTCATTGAGAAAAACACCGGCGTCCGAGTGGAATGCGAATGCCATGTCTATGGGTACTCCGAGCCCGTCTTTTTCGGGATTGGCCTTCGAGCCTCCGCTGAGGCGGTCCACCCAATGGCCGCGGCACATGTAGTCGTCCTTGTAGTCGCTCTTTCCTTCGTTGAGGCTGTATACAGTACTGTCATAGCCTGCATATTGGAGCCAGTAGCGCGCCCCCTCGCACCAGCGCGAATGGCCCGAAACACGGCCTTCCCGTGCAATGTTGCCCATGCCTCCTCCGAATTTGACTGCATCCGCCGTGATTATCCCGGTGTCTTTCCCGGAACTGTCCCCTGCTGTCAGGCGGACTTCGGCATTCCTGTCGAACAGGAATGTGCCGAGGTATATCCATGTTCCCCCGCCCATTGTCTGGTCTACGGTAAACGAGGTTTCCCCGCCTGCGTGTTTTACGGTATATCTTGCGCCTCTGGTGCTGCCTTTGACGGTCTTGTATGAAACATACACGGCATATTCCCCTTTTTCGGGAAGCCGGGCTTTCCATGTGGCTTCGTCGGTGATCTGGATGGCAGTGCCGCATTTGAACGGATTTTCGCCTTCACGGTAAATCTTTTTCAATCCGAATCCTTCACCGGCGGGTTTTGTCTTTCCCCGAGATGAGAAACCGCCCGGCTGCCTTGGTTTGTCATTTGTCCCGGCTGCCATTCCTGAGTGCGTGTCATTGTCGATGACGGTTTCAAGGTCGTTCATGTCCCGTTCTCTCGGCAGGAAAACGTATGCCCCGGCGTTTTCAAGCATCGGTACCAAATAAGGAATCACGTATGACTGTGTGTAAAGGTCTTCGACTGTCTGCAACAGCCTTGCCCTCTGCCATTCCCACCTGTCAAGACTTTGTTCGTAATAGTAGCCGTGGCTTTGCCACAGGGCTATATGGCGGCCTTCCAGTCCCATGTCCGCGTTTACGGCGGGGGTTTCACGTGTGACTATGCCGTGCCTTTCTGGGTTGGGATCATAGTTGTGTCCCTCTTCCGTCTTGTAGCGGGCGCATCCCGGATTCCCGTCGAAGCCCAAAGGCGTTACGGCATACCGGCTTATTTCCGAGCCGTTGGAAAATATTTTCCCGATGCGGTTCTGCCTGTATTTTTCAGGCAGCATTTTTCCGGCTATCGAGTACAAATCCGCTATGTCGTCATTGGTGAACGGGTAACCGGACAGTACTCTGTTGAAATAGATGTCGATCTTTCCGCTTCTTACGAGCACCTTGGACACTTCAAGTTTCTCAATGCCGAGATAGATGCCGTAGCGCGCCTTTATCGAGTCACATAACGGCATGAACAGTTCTGTCGTGCCATGGTTTTGGGCATTTGCCGGTATGTACAATACTGCGATTGCCAGGATGATGAGTGATAGGGTGTGTTTCATTTTCCAGTTTTTGTGGTTGATGAGGGTGACCGCAATTACCCTTTTGCGGTTACCCTCATTGATATGACAAAAATAGAAATTTTTGTCATACCTTTGTCAGGAGTTATCCAATTTATAGTGTCATGCAGCGGAACATTTTGATTACCGGCGGGGCGGGGTTTATCGGAAGCCACCTTGTGCGCCATTTTGTGAGAAAATATCCTGAGTACAGGATAGTGAATTATGACAAACTTACATACGCGGGGAATCTTGAAAACCTCAAGGATGTCGAGAACGAGCCTAACTATGTTTTTGTGAAGGGGGATATCTGCGACGAAGCCGCGCTTGCCGATGTGTTTGCAAAGTATGACATCGACGGTGTGATACATCTCGCGGCGGAAAGCCATGTGGACAGGTCGATTACGGATCCTCTTGCATTTGCGAGGACTAACGTGCTCGGAACGCTCGCCATGCTTCAGGCGGCGAAGACGGCATGGAAAGGGGATTATGAAGGGAAACGGTTCTACCATGTATCTACCGACGAGGTTTACGGAGCCCTCGGGTTCGACGGTTCGTTGTTTACAGAAAAGACCCCGTATGCGCCTCACAGTCCGTATTCCGCATCAAAAGCCTCTTCCGACCATTTCGTCAGGGCTTTTCATGACACTTACGGTTTCCCGTGCGTGGTGTCAAACTGTTCCAACAATTACGGTCCTTACCAGTTCCCTGAAAAACTGATACCTCTGTTCGTGAACAATATCCGCCACTCGAAGCCGCTGCCTGTGTATGGCAAGGGCGAAAATGTCAGGGACTGGCTTTATGTCGGCGACCACTGCAAGGCCATAGACCTCATATTCCACAAAGGGGTTTCAGGGGAGACTTACAATATCGGCGGCAACAATGAATGGAGCAACATAGACCTCATAAGGCTGATGATCAGGATTACCGACGAGGAACTCGGCCGTCCTGCCGGGACGGGCGACTGCCTGATAACTTTTGTGAAAGACAGGGCGGGCCATGACCTGAGATACGCGATAGATTCGTCCAAATTGCAGCGGGAACTCGGATGGAAACCGGAAATGCCTTTCGAGCGAGGGATTCGTGAAACAGTGAGGTGGTATCTTGACAACGGCTCATGGCTGGACAATGTCACTTCCGGAGCCTATGTCGAGTATTACGAGAAAATGTATTCGGGAAGATAATGACGTACCTCCTAAAAATCCCAATAGCTTCTAAGAAAATTGAAAATTGATATGATAAGTCTTGCCGATACCGGCAAAATTCGTTATCTTTGTAAGTGTTATTAATGATAAAATCTTGCCGATAGCAGAATGATGGAATACATTTCAGTTGTACAATTTGCCGGGAAGCATGGTATATCCGAGCGCACGGTCCGCAACTATTGCTCCGAAGGAAAAATACCCGGAGCTTTTATCACCGGGAAAACATGGAATATTCCTGCCGATGCGGTAATGCCGAAACGTAGAAATGCCAAAGAAGAAAAGCTTTCGCCTTTGCTTCGACGATTACGGGAAGAAATGGGGATGGGGCTCAAAGGCGGGATTTATCATCGTACCCAGATAGATTTTACTTATAACTCCAATCATATTGAAGGGAGCAGACTCACCCATGAGCAGACCCGTTACATATTCGAGACTAATACAATTGGAGCAGCGGATGAGATACTGAATGTAGATGACATAGTGGAAACCGTGAATCATTTCCGCTGTGTGGATTTTATCATTGCCAGGGCCGATTCCAGACTGACCGAAGATTTTATCAAACAGTTGCATTCTATGTTGAAAACTGGGACCGGCGACAGTAGGAAAGACTGGTTTGAAGTAGGGGCTTATAAGAGATTGCCTAATGAAGTGGGTGGCATTGAGACTTGTCCTCCGGAGCAGGTGCATGCTCGGATGAAGGAACTTTTATCGGAATACAATGCGGTAAAGGGCAAATCGTTTGATGATATCCTCGATTTTCATGTACGGTTTGAACGCATACACCCGTTTCAGGACGGCAATGGGCGCATAGGCAGGCTGCTCATGTTCAAGGAATGCATTGCAAACAGGCATGTGCCTTTTATCATTACTGAAGAGTTGAAGGCGTTTTATTACAGAGGACTCGGCCAATGGGGACACGCCAATGGATATTTGAAAGATACCTGTCTTGCCGCACAAGACCAGTATAAAGCCTTGCTGGATTATTTCCGGATAAAATATTAGAAGCTGTCCGGCATTTTTCCCGTCTTTTTTCCCGCCCTTTTTACTATGCCGATGCTGGCTTCGTAAAGCAGCCATATCGGCAGCGATACTATCAGGAGGGTGAAAATATCCGAGGTGGGGGTGATGATTGCCGCTATCACGAGTATGACCACTATGGCATGACGGCGGTATTTTTTCATGAAATCCGCCGTAAGGAACCCTAATTTGGCGAACATCCATGCAAGTACCGGGATTTCGAATACGATTCCCATCACAAGGCACATCATGAGAAGAGTACTGATATATGACTGGAGGGAAATCAGATTTTCGACATCCGGGCTTACCTGATATGTGCCGAGAAAACGGAATGTGAGGGGGAAGATGATGAAATAGCATATCGCCACGCCGAGCATGAACAGCAGATAGCCGCTGCCGGCCACCCTGACGGCATAATGTCTCTCGTTTTCATACAGGGCGGGGGAGACGAACCTGAAAATCTGATATACGGCATACGGGGAGGCACAGATTACTCCGGCGCATACGGCTGTCTTCATGTGTGTGATGAACTGCTGCGCAAGGCCGGTGTTGATCAGCTCGACCTTGAATCCGGGCAGTCCTCCCGTGCTTCCGAACAGTTTCCCTATATGGTCCAAAAGCCGGTAAGTGATGAATCCCGAGTCTTTCGGCGCAAGCACTATGTTGAAAAGCATCTCTTTGAAGCAGAACGCAATTATCCCGAACACGAGAGTGACGGCGATAGTCTTCAATAATGCCGTCCTCAGCGCGTCCAGATGCTCCCAAAAAGACATTTCCGTTCCCGTGCCGCCCATCAACCGTTGTTTTTCTTCTCAGGCCGATGCGTTGCCGGACGGTGTGCCTTTGTCCTCGTTCTCTTTGCCGGGTGCCGAGGCGTCGATGTCTTTCTCGACTTCGTTCATGCCTTCTTTAAAGGATTTTATTCCTTTTCCCATGCTTTTCATGAGTTCAGGAATTTTTTTGGCTCCGAAAAACAGCAGGATTACAACGAGTATCGCGATTATTTCCGGCAGTCCGATGCCGCCGAGGAAAAGCGGGTATGCTACTATGAAATTTTCCATCGTCTGTGATTTTTATAATTTTTATATTACAAAGTCTCTTGTTTGAGTTTTTCCACGTATTTGTCTATTTTCTGCATCTCCACAGGTATCATTATGCCTTGCGGGCAGTGAGGGCTGCACTGGTTGCAACCTATGCAGTGCGAGGCCTGGCGGAGTTTCGGCACGGAGCGGTCGTACCCGACAAGAAACGCCTTTCTTGCCTTTCTGTAATTGGGATCCTGGCGGCTTGCCGGTATGTTGCCCTCGTTTATGCATTTGTTGTAATGCAGGAGTATGGCCGGAATGTCCAGTCCGTAAGGGCATGGCATACAGTATTTGCAGTCGTTGCACGGGATGGTGTCGAATTCCATCATCATTGCCGCCGCCTGTTGCAGGAAAGCCAGTTCTTCATCCCCGAGTGGGTCGAGAGGGCTATATGTGTCGAGGTTGTCCTGAAGGTGCTCCATCCTTGTCATTCCGCTCAGGACGGTCAGTATGTCCGGGAATGTTCCGGCAAACCTGAATGCCCACGAAGCCACGCTTCTTTCGGGTTCCCGTTCCTTTAACATCCTTACGATGTTGTCGGGCACATTGGAAAGCCTCCCTCCGAGAAGCGGTTCCATGATGACGGCCGGGATGCCGCGTTTGGCGAGTTCTCCGTAAAGGTATTCGGCATCGGTGTTCCTCGGGTTGATTTGCTTGGCATATTTCCAGTCCATGTAGTTCAGCTGAATCTGCACGAAATCCCATTTGTACTGATCATGTCTTGCAAGCATCGTGTCGAAGACTTCCACATCCCCGTGGTATGAGAACCCGAGATTCCGGATCCTGCCAGCCTTGCGTTCTTCCATCAGGAAATCAAGGATGCCGTTGTCTATATAACGCTGTTCGAATTCTTTCATTCCTCCCATCCCGATACCGTGAAGCAGCATGTAGTCGATATAATCCACTTGCAATTCCTTGAAAGAGTTGCGGTACATCTCTATGGACGCTTCACGCGACCATGTGGAGGAGGCGAAATTGGACAGCTTTGTCGCGATGAAATATTTGTCTCTCGGATGGCGTTTCAGTGCGATGCCCGTGGCGCGTTCCGATTTGCCCTGGCAGTATGCCGGGGATGTGTCAAAATAATTGACCCCGTGCTCCAATGCATGGTCTACCAGTGAATTTACCATTTCCTGGTCGATTTCCTCTTTGCCTTCTATGAATGGAAGGCGCATCATTCCGAATCCTAACAATGATACGCGGTCTCCCGTCGTGGGATTGGTCCGGTATGTCATTTCTCCGGATTCATGGCCTTGTCCCCCCGTGCCTGCCTTGCTTCCTTTGCCGCCGCATCCGGTAGTGGCAAGCACGGCCGCCGAAGCCGCAGCGGTGCCTATCCCGAGCCTTTTTAAAAATTCGCGGCGGTCCATAGTGTTTTTATCGTTTTCTTTCATAATATCCGTTTTTAAATCGTTGTGTGTACTTGGCGCCCTTCTACGTAAATCGCGCTGAACGGACGTGCCGGGCACAGATTTTCACAGGCTCCGCATCCAATGCAGAGCGCTTCGTTTATTGCAGGTACCATCACGTTCCCATGGCGGCGTTCCTGTTTCCCGTGTCCCCCGCCTTGCCCGTTGCCATTACCCTTGCCGTTGCCCATGCCTTTCCCGTGGCCTTTGCCAGAGTGCCCTTCTTTGTCGCAGACTTCGTTGCAAGGCACCATGATTATGGCTCCGGTAGGGCAGTGGCGGGCGCAATTGCCGCAGGCGACCCCGTCCGTCATCGGTATGCAGTTCTCTTTTACCCATACGGCGTGGCCGACGGAAATCGCCGATTTCTCGGCAGTGGTGATTTTACGGATGGCTCCTGCAGGGCATACTTCCGAGCATTTCACACATTCCGGACGGCAATAGCCTCTTTCATACGAGGACTCCGGCTGCATGAGTGTCATCAGGTTCCCGGACGGCCTGAGCACATTGTTGGGGCAGACCGAAACGCAGAGCTGGCATCCGGTGCAATGTTGCGCCATGTTTTTCAGGCTCACGGCTCCCGGCGGCACAATCGGAGTCTGTCTGTGCGAGACTTTCTTGTCAAGTATCTCCGCAAGCCCTCCGTCCACTTTCTTTTCCTGTGCCGAAAGCATCGTGGTTCCGAGGAATAGTCCCGTTCCGGTAAGGAAATTCCTTCTCGACCGGTCTTTCGGTCCGGAGTTTTTAGGATCCGGGGCTTTCATGCCGGCGGCGTTTGCTCCTGCCTGCACGGCGTTTTTCCCGGATGCCCGTTTCTTCCAGCCGACGAACCTGTACTTCAACGCCCCGTGCTTGCAGGTGTCCACGCAGTCCATGCAGGCCACGCAGCGAGAATAGTCTATGTCATGACTTTTGTACTCTATGCATGATGCCTTGCATTTGCGGGTGCAGAGGCTGCACTCCTTGCATTTTTCTGCATCTATCACCGGTTTGAAGAGTGAAAAGCGGGAGAAAAATCCCAGTACAGTTCCCACCGGGCAAATGGTGTTGCAGTATGTCCTGCCGTTGTGCCATGCGAGAATCACCACGGCTATGAGGGTGACCGCGGCTATGATGAAGGTGGGTATGCTCCTTATCCATACTTCGGTTTCATAAAAAGCGTAACTTCCGGCCCTTTCGGCAAAGTATGCAAGCAGGTTGTTGCCCCAACGGTATAGCGGCGAAAACATGTTCTGTACAATGCGGCCGTATGCGCTGTACGGGTCAAGCAGGGCGACGAAAGAACCGATGCCGGCTATGAGCGCGATTACGAAAAGCACGAGTATGCCGTATCTCAGCCATGATTTTGCCGGCGAATAGGTGAACCGTGCCTTTTTCTTCTTTCTTCTTCCGCTGAACCAGGATACGATGTCCTGAAAAACTCCCATCGGGCAGATGACGGAGCAATATACTCTTCCGAAGAGCAGTGTAAGTACTATCAGGGCGATTACCACTCCGAGGTTTAATGCCAGAACAGCCGGGAAAAACTGGATTTTGGCCATCCATCCCAGCCATGCATGCAAGGTGCCTGTAAAATCAAGGAAGAGCAGCGTTATGAATGTAAAGCATATCGCCGCGAGGGTGATTCGTATCTTTCTTAACATAGTCAAAATTTTGCAAGCCATGGAACCATAAGATGATTCCGGATGCAAAATTATCGTTATTCCGCAAAAAATGCAATGTGTGCAGTGCGGAATTTCCTACCACTTTTACTGTTTTTTCAGTTTCGGGAAGAGTTTGCGGAATCTTAAAAGCGCTGTCGGTATCTTGTCTCCTGTGACTATGAGCATTACTGCAAGGATGATGAGCAGTATCCCGAAGATGATGCGGTCGGTGAGTCCTTCATTGAAAACGGTGGCTCCGATGATTACGGCTGTTACAGGCTCCAGTGCGCCGAGGATGGCCGTAGGCGTGGCGCCGATATAATGCGTGGCCATTGTGGTGCATGTGAGTGAAACGGCTGTCGGGAGTGCTGCAAGGGCTATCAGATTGAACCAGTGATACCATTCTTTCACCGGGGATATGTCAGTGCCGAATCCCGTCAGGCAGAAAAACAGTACCGTGCCTGTCAGCAGTCCATAGAATGTAAGTTTGACCGTAGGCACTTTGCGCAATATTCTGGACTGGTTCACTCCTACTATATACACTGCATAAAGCAAGGCGGAAGCCGCCACTATCAGCACTCCGGTAAGGTTCAGTGTCGTGCCGTCATCGCCTTTGTACAGTAAGGCTATCCCTATAAGTGACAACAGTATGGATACGACGGTCGCGAGTTTGACTTTCTCTTTGAAGAACACCGCCATTATCACGGCTACCAGTACCGGGTAAATGAACAGGATAGTCGAGGCGATTCCGGCCGCCATGTATCTGTAGCTCAGGAACAGGGTTATCGACGACATCGCGAAAATAAGCCCGGCTAAGACTATCGGGATGATTTCCTTTCTTTGCAGTTTGAAGTCCCTGCCTCTTGCCTTTATCATCACTGCCAGCATCGGCACTGCAAACAGGTATCTGTAAAACAGCACGGTATATGTGTCCATGCCCTCCGCGTACAACGGAAGTGCGAACAGGGGGTTCATCCCGTATGTCGCTGCCGCTATCGACGCAAGTACGATTCCTTTAGCCTTTTCACTCGCCATTTCTCGTCAAGATTGTTAAAACGGGCGCAAAGGTAGTGAAAATTTTCTGCCCCAAAGAGGAACGCAAGACATGTGGTACAGGGATTGAGCCACACCCCGACTTAATTTCTTTTGTTGTAATATGCTGTAAATCAATTATTAACAATGCGTGCAATGAAAAACGGATGTGGATTTAAGGGGGTTCCGAGCCCTTCGAAATCCACACCTAAAAAATGTCTTAACGATGTTAATTTATTGTGTATCAATGTATAGTGGTGTATTTTGGTTAAGTCGGGGTGTGCCTTGAGACTAGGCCTTTTCAGTCTTGTTGGGCGGCGCTGCCGGAAAACACATTTTCAAAGTCGTCGCGGAGTAAAAGACTCTATGCCCGGTGCCCTGAAATCGCTTTTGTGCCATTGGGAGAATGGGGAGGAATTTTTCCAAAAAAATGTCCATATTCCGGTTGCATATATAATTACGCAGTCTGTTGTTCATGGTATGCCCGAATTAGTACATCTAATATGATTCGCAAATGTAGTTAATAATTCTTATTGATATCCGCCGCACGGCAGGCCGGCCGCAGGTGCCTTAGTTCCGGGAAAGTGCCACCGATTCGCGGCAAAATGGTTCACTTTCCCCGAAAAAGCGAGCGAAAAACAGCGGCAAAGCCAATGTTCCCAGGGAAAGTGTGCCAAAAACGGAAAAAAACGATTCACTTTCCGGATAATTTATTACTTTTACGCAGATTTTTAATTTTGTGACAATGAAAACAATTCGTTTCCTATCCTTTTTTGTTCCAGCGGCTTTTCTTGCTGTATCGTGCAATTCCGGGAAGCCTTATGAAGTGAAGGTTTCGGGCCGGGGCATAGATTTCCTGCCGGACAGTTCGTACGCGCTTGTATGGGAGCGGGGAGATGACATCAGATTCGATCCGGCCGTTGCATATTCGTTCATAACCGGCGGAAAGTTCGAGCTTTCCTTTACCGATTCGCTCGTGCGTACCTATGATCTGTATTTGTTTGAAGATTTGTCCTTGCCGAGCCAGATGCAGTTTTTCCAGTTTTTCTCGGACAAGGTGCCTGTGAAGTTCACTTTCAGCAATGGGAACGGAGATATCAAAGCCGATGTCGATGCAAGTGAGGAAAACGAAGAAATATATGTTTACAGGGACAAATGGGATGAAATATTCAGGGTTCCGGACAGCCTGTACAATGAATATTTTGAATATATAAATGAAAAATACATCGAGCCCGAAGCGGATTTTCCCGAGGAAGGTACCGACGAGTACGACAGGTTGAAGGCTTGGACGGATTCGATTGCGGAAATAGAGGAAAAGATATCCCCGTTATATCAGGAATGGCAATTGGACAGGATGAGGACTCACAAATCATTGGCGGCTTTGGAAAAGATAACGAGAGTGCTTGAATCGGAAATCGGAGACATTACCATAGATGCTGCCTATGACAGCCTGAGCCCTGTATATCTTGAACTTTTCAACGAGTATAAGGAGATTTATCCGGACAATCCGATGGTAAGGTCGATAGAAAGTAAGCTGGCAGTAATGGAATCTTTGCGACCCGGCAAACCCGCTCCGGATTTTTCCGCCCCTTCTCTTGACGGCAGCCGCCATTCTCTTTCTGAACTGATAGAAGGCAAGATTGCCGTGCTCGACTGCTGGGCTTCATGGTGCGCTCCGTGCCGCAGGCATTCAATCGAGTTGATAACTGTCTATGAAAAATACAAGGACAAGGGTTTTACGGTAGTCGGCGTTGCCCGTGAGTATGAGACACTGGATGACATGAAGGAGGCCATTGAAAGCGACGGCTATCCGTGGATCCAACTTTATGACCTTGACGGTGCCGAGGGTGTCTGGCCTTTATACGGCCTGTCGGGTGCCGGCGGCGGAATCTTCCTGATAGACAGGGATGGAAAGATAGTCAGGCATGTGGTTGAAATAAAAGAGGTGGAGGAGTATTTGGAGGAAAATCTCTGAAAAACTTTGATGAAAACTAAGAAGCTGTTTAAGAAGCTGTTTAAAATTTTTTCAAAAGTTCTTTGAGGCATCATTCCGGCATGTTCCCGCCGTTTTTATCGTAAAATAGCGCTGCTATTCTCCTCAAAAAACGACAAA
>JADIME010000056.1 GCA_017694935.1 Candidatus Merdivivens pullistercoris | reverse complement strand
GCAGTGTTCCCTGCTTGTATTTTTGGAAATGCGCGGAAGCTATGTGCCTGTCGTAAGCTTCCTTGCTGGCGTATGTTTCAAGGATGGTTATCTTGCAGGGATTTTCCTTTTCGCCGACTGCATACATGGTCAGCACGCCCGGTTCGGTACGCAGGGAGATTTCGCCCACCTCTGTCGCATACTGCATGTATTCGTCTAGAAACTGCGGATAGACTTCGATTTTCGACAGCCGCACGATGCCGTCGGCGGTCATCTCTTCCTTGGCGCACATGCCCGGCTGCTTGTCCAAGTTAAGGCATTTGCCGATTATCTCTCCGGTAGCAAGGTAGGAATAGGTCGGGAACTCGAACAAGACAGGCTTCAAACGCGCATAGTCGAGCTTGCCGTTATCGTCAAGTACATCGGGTGCGGCGTAGGTATTGGCAATGGAGCAAATGAAATTGTCGAAACCGTCTGTCTCATAAATCTCCACTACATTACACTCCATCGCGAGTGGCGAGGCGTCTATTACAGGAGTGCCGTTTTCTCCCCAATGGTATTCAAACACCTCCGACTTGTCCACCGAAGCACCGCTCACGCTTCCTACATAATCGGCTTTGGGCAGCATCTCACGACTCACAAGATTAATGGACAGTCTTTTCGATTCCCGTATTCCTTGATTGGTATAGTGGCTTTTGCTCATGCTGACAAGTATCCGGTCGTGGCCGATGATGCCCGTATGCCCCACGACAAGCCAGTTCACTTTCCCGTCTACTTCCGCGCCGATGACGGTCATCGGTTTCGGATAAAGTGCCGGCACGTTTCCAATGTTCTGTTTTTCGGTTTCATTGATGTCGGACGGATGCGTTCCTTTCTCTGTCCCGCCGCATGACAGCAGTCCGGACAGGAGCAATGCGGCTAATAGATTTCGTGTCATATTGAATTTCTCCATCATTATGTTATTGTCTTTTAAATCTTACGTTCATACTCTCCGTGCCTTGCAACAGGCTGATGCCATTGTATTCCCGGCTTGGCCAAGGCTTTCCAGCCATTGCGGAATACGTGTCTCCACGCCGCAAAGATACGGCGGCATGAAGTACGGCAAGATATACGGATCATCGATGATTGTAACGTTTTTACGGAAAATGCCGCTCGTGTAGGAACGGCATTAAGAAACTGTTAAAGAAAAAGACGGTGTGTCATAATTTCAAACAGCTTCTCTATTCTGACACACCTAAGGGGCTGCGCCAAAATTTGTCATTTTGACACAGCCCCTTCATATTTGTTTTCGACAAGAAAAATTATTCAACAAAGGCTATGATTTCTCCTTTGGCAACATTGTCTCCCTGTTTTGCGCAGATAGCCACTATCTTGCCGTCGAATCCCGGGACGACTTCTTCCATACCGTAGTAGGCCTGTACATAGCACATTGCCTTGTCTGCCTCTACTTTTGTGCCGATGTTAGGGGCAGTTGAAGCGTCATCGACATCCACCTGCCAGATTACCTGACCCTTTACTGGGGATTGTACCGGTTTTGCGTGAGGATATTTCTCGGTGATCTTTTCTACGTCGAACTTAGGCATTTCTACCACCGGCCTTGTGATTACGATAGGTGCGCCTGCCTTTGCCCTTGCGGCTTCGAGGTCTTTCTTGAAGCGTTCCTCTGCTATGCCGCTCTTGTAATCAAGATACTGCCTTTCGTGCATTGCGTATTCGAAAAGTTCCTCGTCGTCCTGTCCGAAGTCCCAGCCTTTCTCCTGCATGTCCTTCCTGTATTTGTCGAGTTCGTTAGGGAATGCGTCCTGAGGATTGCCGTGGTAGAACTCGAGGCCTTTGCTCTTGGCAAGTTCAATGATTTCAGGAGCGAGAGGTCCAGGGAGTTTTCCGGTCTTTCCGAGTATCATGTTCCATGTATCCTTGTCTATTGTAGTCCAGCGCGGCTGTCCTTTGAGGGTGTTCATGAGGTTCATGAGAGCCGTGTTCTTGACATACTGGCTGAACGGAGTTACCAATGGTGGATAACCCAAACGAGGCCATACGTACTCTACTTCCTTGAACAGCAATACCATCAGGCTGTCGAGGCTGAGTTCCGGCTTGCCCTGGTTCTTCAACGACAGGTTTATTGCTCCGTGGAAACCTTTCAGGTCTGCCATCATGGAGCCCATCATTCCTCCCGGCAGTCCGCATCCTACGAGAAGCGAGGACATCTGAGAGTTGCCCTTGTCTATCCAGTATCCGAGGAAGTCGTCTATGAACGATTGGGTAAGCCTCCTTACTTCCATGTAAGCGTCCATGTTGAGATCTTTTACAAGGAAACCGTCGGCTTTCATCATCTCGCGGATGGTGATTACGTCAGGATGGACTTTGCCCCATGCGAGAGGCTCCACGGCAACGTCAAGGTAATCGGCTCCGGCACGTGCGACTTCAAGCATTGAAGCAGGGGAGAAGCCCGGACCTGTATGGCCGTGATACTGTACCGGCATCTTAGGATATTTCTTCTTGATTGCCGCAACGAGCTTTGCAAGGGCTGTCGGACGGCCTATGCCGGCCATGTCTTTGAGACAGATCTCGTCGCAGCCGTATTCGACTACCTTGTCTACAATGTCCATGTAGTACTCTACGGTATGTATCGGAGAGTGTGTGATGGACAGCGCCACCTGGGAGATCATTCCGCCTTTCTTTGCGTATTCGACTGACAGTTTGAGGTTCCTGTGGTCGTTAAGTCCGCAGAAAGACCTTGAGATGTTTGTTCCCTGTTTTGCCTTGACCTTGTACATCAGTTCACGTACATCGGCCGGTACGGGGAACATCCTGAGGGCGTTAAGTCCCCTTTCAAGCATGTGGGTCTGGATGCCTGCCTTGTTGAAAGGGGCTGTCCATTCACGTACTGCCCTGTTTGGATTCTGTCCGAACAGAAGGTTTACCTGCTCGAATGCTCCTCCGTTTGTTTCAACCCTGTCGAAGCATCCCATGTCGATGATAGCGGGAGCGACTTCTTTTAACTGGTGCACCATCGGGACGTATTTTCCGGATGATTGCCACATGTCCCTGTAAACAAGGGAGAATTTTATTTCACGTGCCATTTTTTTGTATAATGATATTTGTTTCTTTTATGTTCTTCAATCCAACTGACTAATTGGCGGGCAAATATAACCAAATTATCCCAATAATATCCCCGATAGTTGAAAATCATATAAAAAATTAACGATTATCCGCAAAATTACCCCTTGATTCTGGCGAATTGCATCTGGCTTGTTGCTGTCGGCCTGATTTGTCTGACTCCCGACCGCTCCAATCTGCGCAAACACGGGAACGGGACGACTTAACCTTCTATGCGTGTAAATAACTGTATATAAGTTAATTAATAAAGATATGTTATAAAATTCATGTCCCGAACGGAGTCGGGTTGGATCTCGCTCGGAACAGTGATTTTTTGCCGGATTATCATAACAATTTATGAGATAGTGGATTACAAAGACAACTGTTAAGTCGTCCCGTTCCCGGCTTTGCAAGAAAGGTTTGAAAAGTTTGAACGTCAAGGCCACAGGTTACATCAACAGATTGCGCAGGCACAGGTCAGGGGTAATTTTGCGGATAATCGTTAAAAATTTTTTTAAAAAAAACATCAAAAAACGCCTGTCGGCATTTGGAATAAACGGAAAAATGTCTACCTTTGCAGTCCCTTTCCGGAAAAGAAAGGAAAATGGTGCCTGTAGTTCAGTTGGTTAGAGCGTCAGATTGTGGTTCTGAATGTCGTGGGTTCGAGTCCCACCCGGCACCCGAAGATTTGCGGGGACGGTCACGAAGGCTGTTCCCGCTTTGATTTTATGTAAACATCTTCTAAAAACGGATCATATTGTTTATAACTTGAAAAAGGGAATGAAACGCTTGTTCTTTTTGTCCACAGTCATCCTTTGTTTGATGGTGTCGGCGTGCAATTTTTTGGAAAATAAGGATTTCGTTGCGGCGGAAGTGACTTTTGAAGATATTAATTTTGACACTACGGGCTTTATCGCTTCGGTGCCGTATTCTTTCGAGGGCGGCATAGCTACATTTGCCAATAACTACCAGTCCGACTTCGGAAGTTATGAAGGGTTCGCCTTTTCGTGCCTGAACGACACGGAAACTTCCGGTTACGATAATCAGTTCAGCGTATATGCCCCCGGAGGCTGTGACGGTTCGGCCAACTTCGCAGTGTACTATTACAATACTTTTGCCTCCCAGCTCGAGGGCAGGAAGATAATATTTTCCGAAGACATAAGGGTCAATCTGGAATCGGTATGCGTTACCAACAGTACTTATGTAGCCCTTGACATGCTGAACGGCTCGTCTTTTAGCAAGAAATTCGGCCCTGGCGACTGGTTCCTGCTTACCATTAATGCTGTCTGTGCCGATGGAAACACCAAGACGGTAGAGTATTACCTTGCCGATTTCAGGGACGGGAAATCCTATGTGTGCGACGACTGGGTCGAATTGGACCTGAGCTCCATGACGGATGTGCTGTATATGGACTTTGTCCTGACGTCTTCCGATACCGGCGAATACGGCATGAATACTCCTGCATACTTCTGCCTCGACAATCTGAAGTTCCGGTATAGGAAGTATTGAGAAGCCGTTTGAAATTTTTGCGGATAACCATATAATTTTTGCAAGAATTTTCATTGAAAATTTGCTGAAAATAAAATTGTGCTTAACTTTGCACTCCGTTTCCGGTAGGGGACATTTTTTGGGGGTATAGCTCAGTTGGCTAGAGCATCTGCCTTGCAAGCAGAGGGTCGTCGGTTCGACTCCGACTATCTCCACACTCTTAATCAAGCACCTGCGATGATATTGCGGGTGTTTTTTGTATGATCACCATAGCTTGCCCAAGCATGGAACTTTTCGAAGATCCCGATTATCCAAATTCCGACAGGCAGATAAAAAATCAAAACATCTTCGGTCTCCTTTCAAAAAACTCTGCTATTTTTGCAGAGTTTTATTTTTAATAGGTGTATTTTTATGAGAACGGTTTTTCTTTCGGCATTGCTGATGATGTTTTTCAGTTTTTCACTTTTGTCTGCACAAGGACAGGAGGCGGAAAAACTTCAGCTGAAACCATATTTTTCCGAAATAGATACTGTTTGCGTGAATACCGAGTATCCGAGAACGTCGTTCATGACATTTCCGGACATGAAATCGGCAAAACACAAAAAGTTCGAAGACAGCCCGTATTACATGTCCCTGAACGGAGAATGGGACTTCATATATACTGATGATTACAGGGATCTGCCTGCCGATGTCGTAGCAAAAACGTCCGGGGATTTAAAGTGGGACAAGATAAAGGTGCCGGGAAACTGGGAACGCCAGGGATTCGGAACCGCGCTGTATACCAACCACCAGTATGAGTTTGCCACATACAAGCCCCAGCCTCCGGAACTTCCGGACGCAATCCCGGCGGGAGTCTACAGGAGGACTTTCGAGGTTCCCGGCAACTGGGACGGCCGCGATGTGTTCCTGCACATTTCCGGGGCGAAATCGGGAGTGTATGTTTTCATAAACGGCAAGGAGGTCGGGTACAGCGAGGACTCGAAAAACCCTGCCGAGTATACTATAAACGATTATCTTACAGAAGGAGAAAACACGCTTGTGCTTGTGATTCTGCGCTGGAGTACCGGCTCGTTCCTCGAATGCCAGGACTTCTGGCGCATCAGCGGAATCGAAAGGGACGTGTATCTGTTTTCCCAGCAAAAGGCGGCGGTAAGGGATTTCAGGATAAAGTCCACTCTTTCCGATGATTATAAAACCGGACTGTTTGCATTCGAGGCGGAGGTGCGCAACCGTTCCGGGGAAAACATGCCTGTGAGCGTTTCATACATACTGACAGACAAGTATACCGGGAAGGAAATTACGTGGGAAGGCAAGAAGATGGTCGTGCCGGACGGGAAAAGCAAGTCGTTCGGTTTTACCAAGAAGATTAAGAACATAAGGACGTGGTCATCCGAGTATCCTTATCTTTACCGCCTGTATATCAAAGTAAGCGAAGGCGACGGCAAGGAAGAGGTGATACCTTTCGACATAGGCTTCCGCAGGATAGAAATCAAAGGGAATGTCCTTCTTGTGAACGGGCAGCCGGTAAAGTTCAAGGGGGTGAACGTCCATGAACACGATCAGGTTACGGGGCATTATGTGTCGGAGGAGACGATGCGGCATGATTTTGAATTGATGAAACGCAACAATATCAATGCGGTGCGTCTTGCCCACTATCCTCAGGACAGGAAGTTCTACGAGCTTGCCGACGAATACGGGCTGTATGTCTATGACGAGGCCAATATCGAATCCCACGGGATGTATTACAGCCTTAGCAAGGGCGGTACTCTCGGAAACAATCCTGAATGGCTCAGACCTCATCTGTACAGGACGATAAACATGTTCGAGCGCAATAAGAACTATCCTTGCGTTACTTTCTGGTCCCTCGGCAACGAGGCCGGCAACGGGTACAATTTTTATCAGACATACCTGTGGCTGAAAGAAGCAGACAAAGACCTGATGGCGCGGCCGGTCAATTATGAAAGGGCGCAGTGGGAATGGAACAGCGACATGTATGTCCCCCAGTATCCCGGGGCTTCATGGATGGAAATGATGGGCAGGCAAGGTTCGGACAGGCCGGTGATGCCGTCCGAATATTCGCATGCCATGGGCAATTCAAACGGCAATATTAAAGGTATATGGGATGCCATTTACCGTTATCCAAACCTTTCCGGCGGCTTTATATGGGACTGGATAGACCAGGGTTTCCTTGAAAAGGATTCCTATGGGCGCCCGTATTGGGCATACGGGGGAGACTATGGCGGGGAATACATGCCGAGCGACGGTAATTTCTGCTGCAACGGCATCATAGCTCCCGACCGCAGGGAGCATCCGGCGATGGCGGAGATAAGGTATATTTTTCAGGATGTGGCTTTCGAGCCTGTTCCTGACGGCGCGTTCGGAAGCGTGAAGGTAATCAACAGGGCGTATTTCACCCAGATAGGCGGGTATTATACCATAGTAGCCAATCTCGTCCTTGACGGGGAAACCGTGAAAACCAAGAGGCTGAATGTCTCTCTCGCGCCTCAGGATACGGTAATCGTGGAAACTTTCAGTGAAAAAGACGCCAGCAAGGATGGCGAGTATTTTGTAAATCTTTATGCCTGTGCCAATTATGATATGCCCGGAATCCAACGCGGTCAAGAGTTGGCAAGGGGACAGGTGTATCTGAAAGGAAAATACATGGCCGAATCTCCGAAAGAGCGCGGTGATGCCCCTACGATAGTGGATGACGGGAACGGCATAACGGTTTCTTCTGAAGATGTCCGCTTTGTGTTTGACAAGGGCAGCGCATCTGTGGTTTCCTATAACGTGGACGGTGTGGAATATCTGAAAGACGGGCAGGGCATACGTCCTAACTTCTGGCGGGGGCCGACGGACAATGATTACGGGAACGGCCTGCCGTCAAGGTTGCAGATTTGGAAAGAAAGCGGGAAAGAGCCTGAATTGTCCGCTGTTTCCGCCGTGGATTCGGGACAGTTTGTAAGACTTTCGGTTTCATACGCTTTGAAAGCCGGCAACACTTGCAAGGTGGATTATGATATATACCCTTCGGGAACGGTTGCGGCGGAAATGCTTTTCACGCCTACGGCGGATTCTTTGGAAATCCCGCGTATAGGCCTGCGTTTCGGCCTGCCTGTGTCCATGGACAAAGTACAGTGGTATGGACGCGGCCCAGAAGAAAACTACATAGACCGTAAGGCAGGTACATTCGTGGGGCTGTACGACAGGAAGGTGGAGGATATGTATTATCCTTACGTGCGTCCTCAGGAAAACGGTCACCGTACTGATACAAGGATGTTGAAACTGTATCAGGCTTCCGGGCACCACGGTCTGGAGATAGTGACGGACTCTTTGTTCGAGTTCAATGTTTCAAGGTACAGTGTTGAGGATTTCGACTGCGAAGAATACGTGGACAGGCCTTACCAATGGCGCAATCTGACTCCCCGTGACAAGGAACACGACACTGCCGAAGCCGAAAATGCATACCGGAAACAGGTGCATGTAAACGACCTTGTGATGAAGGATTATGTTGAAGTATGCATAGACATGCGCCAGTGCGGGGTCGGAGGATACGACAGCTGGGGCGCGTTGCCTGAGGATGAACACCGTATCTTCACTGATAAATATTACAGGTGGGGATTTGTCATGGTGCCGTTTTAGAAGCTTCTTGGACGCTTTGACGGTACAATAAAAAAGGACGGCCATGAACAGGCCGTCCTCTTGGAGCCGCAAGCGAGGATCGAACTCGCTACCTCTTCATTACGAGTGAAGCGCTCTACCAACTGAGCTATTGCGGCGATTGGGAGTGCAAATTTAGTAACTAAAGGCGATTTGCCAAAAAATAAATTGTTTTTTATGAAAAATATGGCCTTTTCGGTCGAATGTTTCCTGCCTTCCGTGGAGGATAGGCGGTCTCGTGCAGGATATTGTCATGACGAATGCCGGGCGTTGTCTTCCAAGATATCGGGGGGTGACAGCCTTATCCGTTCTGTCAGGCATGTGCCTGAAAGATATTTTTACAGTACGGACGGCCTGAAAGCCATCGCGGCGGTTGCCGGGGCAGATTATATAATGTTGTGTTTCCGGCAGGGTACGGTGGAGTTCATGGACGGGGCGCTGGAGCGTGTCCTGTCTATAGCTTCGGATACCGGGGCGAGGATGCTTTATTGCGATTATCGCGGCAAATGTGTCTTGGCGGACGGAAACGGAGAATGCTCTTTGCATCCGCTGATAGATTTGCAGTCCGGGGCATTGAGGGATGATTTCGATTTCGGCCCGGTGGTATTTGTCCGCCGTCCTGATTTTTTGGAAGCCGTTTCCGGGATGAGCGGGAATTACCGGTACGGCGCATTCTATGAATTGAGGCTTATGCTTTCAGAGGCCGGGCTGTCAGGTTGCGGGACTGCCCGATCGTTTCCGCCGTGCGTTCCGGGAATAGTCCATATAAATGAATATATTTATACTTTCGCTGATTTTGACGGAAGGGAAGCAGGCCAGTTCGACTATGTGGATCCCCGGAACAGGGAAAGACAGCTGGAAATGGAGCGGATATGCACGGCCTTTCTCGACAGGATAGGGGCTTTGGCCGCAAAGGAGGCAAAACGGGTGGATTTCGCACCTTCGGGTGATTTCCCGGTGGAAGCATCGGTAGTGATTCCGGTATATAACCGTGTAAAGACCATAGCCGATGCCGTAAACAGTGCGCTTGGGCAAAAGGCGGATTTCAGTTACAATGTAATCGTCGTGGACAATCATTCCACCGACGGGACTACGGAAATCATATCCGGGATGGCCGCCCGGCCTGAAAATGCGGGACGCTTGATACATCTTGTGCCTTCCCGGAAAGGACACGGCATAGGAGGCTGCTGGAACGAGGCTTTGTCTGACAACAATTGCGGCCGGTTTGCCGTGCAGCTCGACAGCGACGACCTTTATTCTTCGGAAAATACTCTTTCCGCCATTGTCGGTTGCTTTTTGCGTGAAAAGTGCGCCATGGTCGTGGGTAGTTACAGGCTTTGCGGCTTCGATTTGAAGGAAATACCGCCGGGAGTAATAGACCATCGGGAGTGGACGGATGAGAATGGGCGGAACAATATATTAAGGGTTAATGGATTGGGCGCGCCGAGGGCTTTCTATTCCCCGTTGTTGAGGCAGACGGGTTTTCCTGATACAAGTTACGGTGAGGACTATGCTGCCGGATTGAGGTTCAGCCGGGAATACCATATAGGGCGTATTTACGACGTGCTTTATCTTTGCCGCCGTTGGGAAGGAAACTCAGATGCCGGCCTCGATACGGCAAGGTTGAATGCCAACAATATATACAAGGACAGGCTGAGGACTTGGGAACTCGCCGCAAGAATCAGAGGCGGAGGGCCGCGGCGATGAAGGCATATCCGGAAGATACCGACCTGTCCCGTTTCGCTTCGGCCCAGTTGTCCACATGGCCTTTGGCAAGGGAAAATTACAAAGCCCTGAAGTCCGTGCGTACCAGGCTGCTGCATGTCGGCGGACTTGATGCGGTGCTTCAGTACAATCCTTCGAGGATCATATCGTCTTCGGCGAAAATAGACAAGGAGTCGTTGGCCGCTCGTAAATGTTTCCTTTGCCGTGAAAACAGGGGAGGGGACCAGTCTTGCATACCGTTCACGGGGAAAAAAGGCAAGAAATATGATGTCTTGCTGAACCCGTATCCGATTTTTCCAAGGCATTTCACGATAGCGCTTTCGGAGCATTCAAGGCAGTCGATATGGCGCAGATATACCGACATGCTGCTGTTGGCCGAGAAATATTCGGGTTATACTATCATTTACAATGGCCCGGAATGCGGGGCTTCCGCTCCCGACCATCATCATTTCCAGGCTGTCCCGAGGAAGATGATGCCTATGGAAGAGGCTGTCCTGAATGCCATTGCCAATCCCCGCGAGGCGCATTTCATAGTTGCGCAGAGAAAGGCCTCTTTATATGCGGTGGATATTCTTACTTCCGGAGTGTTCGTCATAAAATCCGAGTCGTCCAAGGATGCGGCAAAACTGTTTTACAGGTTTCTGGACTGCTCGCCTTCTCATGAAGGGAAGGGTGAACCGATGATAAATCTGCTGACATTCCGCGAGAACGGGTGTTTTTATTCGATAGTTTTTCTTCGCAGGAAACACCGCAGTCATCATTATTATGCTGAAGGCGATGAAAATATCTTTATGAGCCTTGGCTCCGTGGACATGGGCGGAGTGTTCATTGCATCTAAGGAAAAGGATTTTGAAAAAGTGACATCCAAGGACATTGAGGAGATACTGTCCGAAATCTCGGCCACAAAGGAAGACATGGACAGGATAGAGGCGCGCATGAAACGCGGCCAGCGCAGGGTCTCGGTAGGGATCATGTCAGGAAAAAGCATGGATTTCAGGCTGTTGTATGACGGGGCAGGCATGAAGCGGGTTTCTCTGTCAGACGGGAAGATCCTTTATGACGGAATGCTGTATGATGAACTGATTTTCGACTCTCCCATGGAGTCCGCCATGTTCGCCGAGCCTTCTTTCGAATTGTACGGGGTGGAAATAGGCAAGGGATTCCATTGGAACAAAAAAGAAGACCAGCTTTTTGCCGGAGCCTTGAAATTCATAGTCCGGGGAGATGCCATTACGGCCGTGAACGTGATAGGCGTGGAAGATTACCTGTTAAGCGTGATTTCGTCGGAGATGAACGCGGCCGCCCCGAAAGAGTTCCTGAAAGCCCATGCGGTCATTTCACGTTCTTGGCTTATTGCCCGTTTGAGGGAAAATGCCGATGCCGGGGACAGGCAGGGAGACGGAATGCCGGCAGGCAGGGGATGCAAGGCCTCCGCCTGTTCCGCCGCCTTTGAAAGTGTGGGGGAAGACTGGACAGTGAGGTGGTATGACAACGGCACGCATTCGGGATTCGATGTTTGTGCGGATGACCATTGCCAAAGGTATCAGGGACTTTCACGTGCGGTCGGGAATACTGTGAAGGAAGTGATCGACGAGACGTGGGGTGAAATCCTGGAATACAAGGGGGAAATATGCGACGCCCGTTTTTCGAAATGCTGCGGCGGGCTGACGGAATTGTTTTCCACTTGCTGGGATGATAAGGATTATCCTTATTTGGTGTCCAAGCCCGACCCGTATTGCAATACTTCCGACCAGGCGCTGTTGTCGTCGGTGCTTAATGATTATGACGCAGAGACGCGCTCGTTTTACAGATGGCGTGTGGAGTACGGTGCGGACGAGCTCTCTTCGATCGTCAAGGAAAAGAGCGGTGTGGATTTCGGCAGGATACTTTCCCTGAAACCTCTGCGGCGGGGACCTTCGGGAAGGATATCCCTGATGAGGATAACCGGTACAAAGCGTGCTATTACCGTGGGCAAGGAATTGGAAATACGCCGGTGGCTGTCCCCGACGCATCTGTACAGTTCGGCTTTCGATGTAGAGGAAAAAGACGGAAGGTTCATCCTGTCCGGAAAAGGATGGGGGCACGGTGTCGGGCTGTGCCAGATAGGTGCCGCCGTAATGGCGTCCGAAGGTGCGGGTTACAGGGAAATACTGGATTTTTATTATCCCGGAAGTTCTATAAAATGCTGCGGTGAGGGGAATCAGGACTGCTTCTTGGAAAAAAATGAGTAAATTTGTCCGGTTAAAGATACGATAATGAAAAATATAACGCCCTCAAAGAATCCGTGGTCATGGGTGCCGTCCCTGTATTTTGCCGAAGCTTTGCCGTATTTTGCGGTAAATGTGATTTCGGTGACGATGTTCAAGCGTTTGGGCATGAGCAATGCCGATATAGCCCTGTATACCGGATGGCTGTATCTGCCTTGGGTGATAAAGCCGTTCTGGAGCCCGTTCGTGGACATCATCAAGAGCAAAAGGTGGTGGATAGTGGCGATGGAGATACTGATATGCGTGGCTTTGGCGGCCGTGTCCTTTACCATAGACACGTCTGCCGGCCCTATGTTCAAATACATGCTTGCAGCCTTTTGGATCATAGCTTTCGCTTCGGCGACACACGATATAGCGGCCGACGGTTATTACATGCTGGCATTGGACAGTAACCAGCAGTCCGTTTTCGTAGGCATAAGGAGCACGTTTTACCGTCTTGCATCCATATTCGGCCAGGGCGCCCTCGTGGTGCTTGCTGGTGTCTTGGAGACAAAAGGGGGAGACATTCCTAAGGCATGGCTGTTTACAATGCTTATATTTTCATTGATTTTCATTGTAATAACACTTTACCACGCTTTGATTCTCCCGCGTTGCGAGAAACAGGATGAAACCCGTCCTGCCGGAAATGCCGGAGTGGCATACATCTTCAGGGAATTCGGCAATACTTTCAAAACATTCTTTTCAAAGAAAGGGGTATGGGTCGCAATAGTGTTCATGCTGCTATACCGTTTGCCGGAGGCGCAGCTGATTAAGATGTTGTCCCCGTTCCTGCTCGATCCGGCCTCGGCGGGAGGTCTCGGGCTTTCGACACAACAAGTGGGCTTCATTTACGGTACTGTCGGCACTATCGGCCTTACGCTCGGGGGCATAGTCGGCGGGCTTTATGCGGCCCGCCGGGGCTTGAAGAAGTCCATGATGCCAATGGCGCTTTCGCTCTCGCTCCCGTGTGCGGTGTTTGTGTATATGGCGTATTTTAATACCCAGAACCTGTACCTTATAAATTCGTTCGTATTCATAGAACAGTTCGGTTACGGTTTCGGATTTACAAGCTATATGCTTTACATGATTTATTTTTCGCGGGGGAAGTACAAGACGGCGCATTACTCGCTTTGCACGGCATTCATGGCTTTGGGCATGATGCTGCCGGGCATGTTCGCCGGATGGATACAGGAACAGGTCGGATATTTGAATTTTTTTTGGTGGGTGATGCTCTGCTGCATCGCGACAATAGCGGTAGCGAAATTAGTGAAAGTGGATCCGCGTTTCGGAAAGAAGGATTATGTGGAACAGGAACAATGATTCGGATGCGATGAACACAAACGGTTTTGATTTTTTTTCCGGAATATTCAGGCGGGGTTCCCGGATGCTTTTCTTATGCATATGTATAGGTTTGTCGTGTGCGGCATTCTTCCCCGATACATGCCTTGCAGGCAGGGGGATTGTGAAACCCGGCATAGAAGTGCTCAGGGAACAGGGCTTCAGTATGCTGAAAGGCAAGCGCGTGGGGCTTGTGACAAATCCGAGCGGGGTGGACAGGGAGTTCAACTCGACGATAGACATATTGTTCAACGCCCCGGGAGTGGAGCTCGTGGCGCTTTTCGGCCCGGAACACGGGGTAAGGGGGGACATATATGCAGGCGGCAAAGTGGAGGATTTCACTGATCCGGCCACGGGTCTGCCGGTATATTCCCTGTACGGCGATACGCGCAGCCCCGCCCCTTACATGCTGGAGGGGATAGATGTAATGGTATATGACATACAGGATGTCGGCGCCCGTTCCTATACATTCATAAGCACTCTCGGGCTTGTCATGGAGGAATGCGCCGCAAGGGATATAGAGGTCATTGTCCTCGACCGTCCCAACCCTCTCGGCGGGAACAAGGTGGAAGGAAGTTTCGTGGAACCGGGCTTCTTTTCTTTCGTCAGCCAGTATCCCATACCTTATATATATGGCCTTACCGTAGGGGAACTTGCATTGATGATTAACAATGAAGGTATGCTCCGGGGCCAGAACGGCAAGAAAGCCCCTTCGCATTGCCGCCTTACTGTCGTGCCGATGGAGGGATGGACCCGCGACATGCTTTATGCCGATACGGGCTTGCCTTGGGTGCCGCCTTCTCCCAACATCCCTCATAAGGAGTCCCCTTTGTTTTATCCCGCGTCGGGGATAATGGGTGAATTGAGAAGTTACATGTCGATAGGCATAGGCACTACCCTGCCTTTTCAGGTTTTCGCCGCCCCGTGGATAGATGCCGTGGAATTGTGCGGGCGGCTGCGTTCATACGGCTTGGACGGAGTGGTTTTCAGGCCGTTTTACATTACTCCGATTGCCGGGGCGTACAAAGGAAGCCTGATACAGGGAGTCCAGTTTGAGTATTCCGACTTCGGAAAAGCGATGGTTACAGAGGTGCAGTTCTGGGTGATGCAGGCCATCTCGGAACTGTATCCGGAGCATAAGGCATTGGAGACATGCGCCGGATACGGGCTTTTCGATAAAGTGTGCGGTACCGGAAAAATCAGGGAATTGTTCTCGGAACATCATAGGGCAGAGGATATTATTGACTATTGGCGGAAAGATATTGATTCATTCGTGTCGCTAAAATCAAAATATCATCTATATTTTTGATAATTTTGCAGGTTGATTGCGATAATATGAAAAATGAATAAGAAGACGATAATTTTTTGTTGCATCCTTGTGGCCGTACTCTTTGCGGCTGCCGCTGTCGGGGTGTATGTCCTTTTTTCGGGAAAATCCTCCTCTGCTGAACCGGTGCGGACTTCCGATGAACTGCCGGCATCGTTCAGGGCCATACCTTCGGATGCTGTCATGATAGTGGAGTTCGGCCAGTTCAGGGATTTCGAGAATGCATTTTCCAGAAAGGACTTTCCGCCGGCAGTCTTTTCCGGCGGGAGTTTCTTGCCTTCGCTTTTGGCGGATCTTCCCGGAAGACTGAAAGAAAAGTCGGGGAACGGCGTGGCAGAAGAGCTGGGAAGGAGTGCCCTGTCGGTTTCATTGCATTATTCGGGACATAACAGGATATCGCCTTTGGCTGTCGTGGCTTCATCTGACGCCTCTTTGGCCGCTCTTGTCGCGGAAACGGCCAAGGAGATGAACGGCAATTGCGTGGCATCCTCCGACGGGGGGACGGTATTGCTGACCGATTCTCAGGTGCTTATGGAGTCCGCGTTAAGGCATCTCGATGAAGGCGTATCGATAGTTGACAACAAGGATTTCGCATCCATTGCGGAGGCTTCGGGCAAAGGAGTCAATCTGTACGTGAATCATCCCAGCCTGGGAAAATTGTTTTCAGGCTGTTTCAACAGCGATTATTTGGGATATGCGTCCTTTTTCCAGAGTTATGCATTCTGGAGCCGTTATTCTCTGGATGCTTCCGGGGACGGAATGATGGATCTTACAGGCATAGAGACACATAATATGGGATCCGACGAATATTCATACGTGTTCGACGGTCTTTCGGCAAGGCCGGTGTCGATGTATTCCATGACCCCGTATTATGCTTCACTGGCCATAGCCATTCCTGTACAGGACTGCAATGAACTCCTTGCGAATATTGACCGTTACAGGGACGGGAACGGGGATCTGGACAAGGCAAGGGCACGCAGGCAGGATTTGGCCAAGGCGTGTGGGATTTCTCCTGAAGAATGGATAAAATCATTGTCTGTCAAGGAAATCGGTATTGTGCGTTTTGAAAGCGCGGGAAAGCAGGAATTTGTCAATATGGTGAAATGCAGCGCGCCCGAAATGTTTTCCCTGCCCGATACATTGTACGCCGACAAGGTATATTCCGTGCGTTCGAGAGAATATCCGTACAAGGGCTTTCTGGCTTCGCTTTTCGGGAAGGCCTTCTCGTTTTCAGATGAGGAGTATTGCGCTTTCATGTCCGGGTGGATGGTCATCGGTTCAAAAAATGCCGTAAATGACTATGTCGGCGGCAGGGCATTGGAACTTGATCTTGCCAGGTATATGCTCGATGCCGGGATATCCGGAGCGTTTCCGTCAAAATCCCTGTTGTCCGTAATGGTCAATGTCTCCGAGGATCCTAAGGGAATATCTTCTCCGTTCAGGAAAGACATTGCCGACGGGCTTGTCCGTCCGGCGGAGGAGCATACGATAGACATGTGGACCTATTCGCTGACTTACAAAAAAGGAGATATCGTCCCTGTCGTGTCCATAAGGACAAGCGATTATGAGATTCCCGTGGTTTCGAAATATGAAAGGGACACAGTAGTTGAAATACCGAAGGGACCGTGGCGCGTGAAAAACAGCGGGACAGGGAGGATGAACCTGATGTATCAGCAGGACAACATGTTCCTCTGTCTTACGGAAGAAAACGGAAAAGGCATTTGGAGCGCGCCTTTCTCTTCGCCGATTTGCGGGAACATAGACCAGGTGGATTATTTCGAGAACGGCAAATTGCAGATGATTTTCGCTTCGGGGTCGAAACTTTATCTCATAGACAGGCTGGGACGTATGGTGCGGCCTTTCCCTGTCGATTTGGGCAAGCCGGTACTGCTCGGCCCGAAGATTTATGATTTCAATCAGAACAGAAAATACAGCGCCATGGTGTTGCACACGGACAACACTCTCGGACTTTACGATATGCAAGGGAAACCGCTTGAAACGTGGAAAGGCTTTGAAACGGAAGAGACGATAAAGGCCTTGCCTGAACTGCTGGAAGTGAACTCCGCCCTGTATTGGGTCGTGACGACTTCGAGACAGACCGTGATCTGCGATTTCACCGGGCGTCCGGTAGCGGATTTTTCAGGTTCCAGGATGCTTCGCCCGGGAGTGGAAATAAAGCGTTCGGCCGCGGACAAGGTCGAAGTCGAAACGTATGACGGGAAAGTGTGGGTGCTTGACCTGAAAAGCGGCGTATTTTCAAAGAGATAAGTGGTGATGAATACATTCAGAAGGATTTTCTCATATGCGCGGCCCGCGATAAAATACTGGCCTCCGTATCTGTTGCTGTCGATATTGTCGGTGATATTCGGCATTGTCAATTATGCCTTGCTTGCACCGGTATTGACCGTCTTGTTCGAGTCGGATGAAGTGCCCGTAGGGCTTCCGAAGCCCGAATTCGAGCTTTCCATAGGATATTTCGAGGACATTTTCGCGTATTATCTTTCGGATATGATTTCCATTGCCGGAGGAAGTCTGATGGCCGGCCTCGTTTTCGTGTGCGTGGTTTTCATTATAGCGTCGTTGCTGTCCAATCTTACGCGTTTCCTTTCGCAGAGGATACTCGTGGACATGCGTACAAGGATGATGAAGGATTTGCGCACCGACCTTTTCAGGAAAATAGACTCGCTCAATGTCGGCTATTTCAATACGCGCAAGAAAGGCGACATACTTTCCAGCATAAGCAATGATGTGAACGAGGTCGAAAATACGGTTACAAGCAGTTTCCATGTGATATTCAGGGACCCTTTGCTCGTGCTGGGCTTCCTTGTGATGCTTTTCTACATGTCGTGGAAACTCACGCTCATATCGTTGGTGGCCCTTCCGCTTTCGGCAATCATAATCAGCAGGCTTACAAGGAAACTCCGCAGCGGTGCGGTGCAAACCCAGCGTATCATCGGCAATATTCTGAGCGCATTCGACGAGGCTATTACCGGAGGGAGGATCATAAAGGCTTTCAATGCCCGGAAATATGTCGAAGGCAATTTCGAAAAACTGAATGAAGACCACCGCAGGTTGTGCCGTTCCATTTTCAACCGTCAGGAACTGGCTTCGCCCATGTCCGAATTTCTCGGTGTCACGGTAGCCATGGCGGTGCTGTTTTTCGCCGGATGGCTGAAAATCGAGGGCGGGGACGAGGCGCTCGGCATGAGCTGGCAGAGCTTCATAGTCTATATCGCCTTCTACTGGAGGGTGCTGGAACCGGCGAAGTTGATATCGAAGGCGTATTCTATGATATTGAAAGGTCTCGTTTCCGCAGACAGGATATTCGCAATCCTTGATACGGACAATCCGGTAAAGGATCCGGAACATCCGAAAGAACTGACGGCTTTCAATGAAGGGATAGCTTTCCGGAACGTAAGTTTCGGTTATGGCGACAGGACTATAATAAATGATGTTACCCTGGATATTCCGAAAGGCCGGATGATTGCTTTGGTAGGGCCTTCGGGTGCGGGCAAGACCACATTGGCAGACCTCATAGCAAGGTTCTACGACGTACAGGGAGGAAGCATAATGCTCGACGGCACCGACATAAGGGATTACAGGCAGGATGACCTGCACCGGCTAATGGGAATCGTCACCCAGGAGTCGATCCTCTTCAACGATACAGTTTTCAATAATATAAAATTCGGCGTGGACGATGCGACCGAAGAGGATGTGATAAACGCGGCCAGGATAGCGAACGCCCATGAATTCATCGAAAAAATGCCTCTCGGGTATGACACGAACATAGGCGACAGGGGGGCAAAACTCTCCGGCGGGCAGCGCCAGCGCATAGCCATAGCCCGCGCTGTCCTGAAGAACCCTCCGATAATGATACTGGACGAAGCCACCTCCGCTCTCGACACGGAGAGCGAAAGGCTTGTGCAGGAGGCTCTTACCCACTTGATGAAGAACCGTACTTCCATTGTCATAGCGCACAGGCTGTCCACGATACAGTATGCGGACAAGATTGTTGTATTGCAAGACGGGGCGATAGTGGAGGAAGGCACCCATAATGAACTCATAGCAAAGAAAGGAGTATATTCCCATCTTTGCGAATTACAGACTTTTTCTTAAAAACAGAACGCATGGAAGAATCATTGAACAGAATGCTGGCGGAAAGTTTCAAGGCCAACTGGGACCGCCCGGCTCTTTCGGATTACAAAGGGGTCACTCTGCATTACCGCGAAGTGGCCAAATATATAGCGAAGCTGCATATATTGTATGAAAAATGCGGCGTTTCACGTGGGGACAAGATAGCAATCTGCGCCAGGAACCAGGCCAATTGGGGTGTGGCTTTCCTGTCCGCGCTTACCTACGGGGCGGTGGCGGTGCCGATCCTGCATGAATTCAAGCCGGCCAACATTCATTATCTTGTAAACCACTCCGAGGCCAGGATACTTTTCGTGGATGATGCTATATGGGCGGGCCTTTCCGAGACTGAATTGCAGGGAGCCGCGGTGATAATCAGGCTGAATGATTTTTCCCCGATACTCTTTTCGGATCCTTCCGCGGAAGATGTTTTCGAGCATTTGAATGAATTGTTCGGGGCAAAATACCCCAAGCGTTTCACGAGCGGCGATCTCGATTATTTTACCGATGCCCCGGACGATCTTGCGATGATAAACTATACTTCCGGCACTTCCGGTTTTTCAAAGGGTGTCATGATTCCTTACCGGGCGCTGGTCTCCAATGTGTTGTTTGCCGCCGATGCCGAAAAACACATGAACAACGAATCGAATGTGGTGTCGATGCTGCCTACGGCGCACATGTACGGGATGATGTTCGAGTTCCTGTTTGAAATGACGATAGGGACGCATGTGCATTTCCTCACAAGGGTGCCCGGGCCGCGTGTCATTCTCGAGGCTTTCGCGGATATAAAGCCGGATGTCGTGATAGCGGTGCCGCTTATCATTGAAAAGATATACAAGAACAAGCTGCAACCAATCATAAGCCGCAACAGCATCAGGCTGATGATGGCCTTGCCGGTACTTAACGACATGATAAAGAAACGTATCCATGATGAGCTCGTGTCGGCGTTCGGGGGCGTTTTCAATGAAGTGATAATCGGCGGGGCCGCATTCAACAGGGAAGTGGAGCATTTCTTCAAGAAGATTAATTTCCCTTATACTGTCGGCTACGGCATGACCGAGTGCGCTCCGATAATCACGTATGCGCCATGGAATAAAAACAAGCTGTATTCGTGCGGGAAGGCTGCGCCCAACATGGAAGTCCGCATAGATTCTTCCGATCCGGAAAGGATTCCGGGCGAAGTCCAGGTAAGGGGGAAAAATGTTTTTCTGGGTTATTATAAAAACGAAGAGGCAACCGCTTCTTCATTCACGGAAGACGGGTGGTTCAAAACAGGGGACATGGGGGTGCTGGACAAGGACGGCTACCTGTTCCTGAAAGGGCGTTCCAAGAGCATGATACTCGGTCCGAGCGGACAGAACATTTATCCCGAGGAGATAGAAAGCTCGATAAACAACATGCCTTATGTCATAGATTCGTTGGTCATAGATGACGGCGGGACGCTCACGGCGTTGATTTATCCGGATTTCGACCTCGCCGAAAAGGACGGCATGAGTCTGGAGATACTTGAACGCACCATGAACGACCAGATAAAGCTCGTGAATCTCGAACAGCCAAACTATTGCCAGATCAAGAGGGTAGAGATACTTCCGGAGGATTTCGAGCGTACCCCTAAGAGGAGCATAAAGAGATATTTGTATCAAAGAACAGCACAGTAAGATGTCAGTATCAAAATTCGACAGCAGATATTTGGAAATGGCCTATGTGTGGGCCAAGAATTCCTATTGTAAAAGACGTCAGGTAGGGGCGTTGATTGTCAAGGAAAACATGATTATTTCAGACGGCTACAACGGTACCCCTTCAGGTTTCGAGAACATTTGCGAGGACGAGTACGGGGTCACTAAGCCGTATGTCCTTCATGCGGAAGCCAATGCCATTACAAAAGTCGCCAAGTCGGGCAATAGCAGCAAAGGGGCTACGCTGTACGTGACGGCTGCCCCGTGCATGGAATGCGCGAAACTTATCATACAGGCGGGGATCACGCGTGTCGTGTACTCTGACGAATACCGTGTCACCGACGGTATAGACCTCCTTGCGCGTGCGGGGATAGAGGTGGTGAAATTGAATGTAAAAAAAGAAGAATGACAGCGGAATGGACAGTAAGGGTAAAAACATATTGACGGTAATCCTGTTTTTGTTGCTTGTCGTTATCGTGGTGTTGTGGGCGGCCGATACCGCCATGCGCGACAATGCAGGGAAACGCGGTGTATTGCAGCTTTCGGGCGAGTGGCAGAAACTGGAACTGGTATTGGAACAGATAGAGGAGAACTATGTAGATACAGTGGACAGCAAGGCCATTTCAGAAGCTCTCATCATAGAAGCACTGCATGAATTGGATCCTCACTCGGTCTATCTTCCTCCCCGCGACCTTGAGGCGGCGGATGAAGACCTTCAGGGACAATTCGACGGTGTGGGGCTGATGTTTAATGTGCCTTCGGACACGGCCATCGTGATCAATACGGTTTCAGGCGGGCCTTCCGAAAAGGCCGGGCTTATGTCGGGCGACAGGATCATCAGGATAGACGGCGATACCGTGGCGGGTGTGAAAATGCCCCAGGATACGATGGTGGCGAGGATGCGCGGACCTTCAGGCACAAAAGTGGTTCTGGACATAAAGAGGAACGGTGTCGCGGATCTGATACCGTTTGAGATAACGAGGGACAAAATACCTGTAAACAGCGTGGACTGTTCTTTCATGGTAAATGATACGACAGGTTATATCAGGTTGTCAAGATTCGCCCGTACCACTTATGTCGAATTCATGGAAGCTGCGGCAAGACTGTCTGAAACCGGCATGACAAGGCTGATATTCGATATCCGCGACAATCTCGGAGGTTTTCTGGACCAGGCGCTCCTGCTGTCTAACGAGTTTTTGGAAAAAGGGGACCTGATAGTTTACATGGAAGGGCGTAAGAGGCCAAGGGAGGATTTCCATGCCGACGGGAACGGGATGTACAAGGATATAAGGCTGGATGTTCTGGTGAACGAGTCTTCGGCTTCATCCAGCGAGATATTCGCAGGGGCGATCCAGGACAATGACAGGGGAAAGATATACGGGCGGCGTTCTTTCGGAAAGGGGCTGGTGCAGGAGCCTATATATTTTTCCGACGGTTCCGGGATAAGGCTTACGGTATCCAAATTCCATACTCCGTCCGGTAGGTCGATACAGAAACCTTACGAGGCCGGGAATGACGATTACAGATATGACATAATAGAGCGTTACAGGCACGGGGAGATGGTGGAAGCAGACAGCATAAAGGTCAATGATTCATTGGCATTCAAGACGGTCGGCGGAAGGACCGTGTATGGAGGCGGAGGTATCATCCCCGATGTGTTCGTTCCGATAGATACCACGAAGGCCAATTCGTTCTATGTCGAATGTGAAAGAAGGGGTCTTCCCGTACGTTTCAGCGTGCTTATGAACGACAGGCACAGGGATGAACTGTCCAAGACAGATGATTTCCTCCGGCTGAATGCATTGCTCGATGAGATTTGCAGTGAAAGCAGCTTCAGGGAATATGCCGCGTCGCAGGGCATAACGGCCACCGATGAGGAATGGAATGACATGAAGGGCTATATCATGACCCAGGTGCGGGCGCTTACGGGCAGGTACTCGGCATTGGACGATGAAGCGTTCTATAAGATATTCCTGGACATAGACCAAATCTACCAGACCGCCCTCAACGACTCCGAGCCGATGCCGGTGAGCGGCAGGGACGATGCTGACGCTATTTCTTGAACACGGAAAGCTTTTTGTCTATCAGTGCGGCAAGCCATCCCGGACAGGCGGCAAGGAACGGTTTGCCTATATGGTTGATTGCGCCCGGCATGGTGCAGCCTTTGCGTTTGAGCATGGCCCGGAGAGCTTTTTCGGCGGCTTTTTCCGGAGTGATCATTATGTGAAGCCGTTTTGCCAATTCTACATATTTGGGCTTCAGTCCGATCAACGATGTCGCAACTGCCCCGAAGCAGGCGACGGTTACCGATACCCCGGTGCCGCGCAGTTCTATGCCCAATGCCCTTGAGAAATCTTTCGTGTAGCGTTTGGTGGCTGCATACATCGCTATTCCCGGGAAAGGCATCCATGCGGACAGCGATGAAATATTGAGGATATACCCGCCGCCGCGTGCCGTCATGGTCTTTGCAAAATGCCTGCAGAGCACTGCCATGGTTATGTTGTGCAGCGTGGTGATTTTCGATATGTACCCTTCCGGGTGTTCGGTAATGTTCCGGTATGAAAATATCCCCGCATTGTTTATCAGTATCTCCACGTCCGCTCCGCTACGGGAGATGTCGGCTATCAGCTCTTCCGCCCCGGACGGGCTTGCGAGATCCTTGGTTATCGCGATGAAGCCTTTTGCATGCGTCTGTTCTTCCAGTTTTTTCAATCCGTCGGCATTTATGTCGGCTGCAATTATCCCGTATCCCATTCCGGCAAGCATTCTGACGTATTCTTTCCCCATTCCGGATGCCGCGCCGGTTACTATCGCGTATTTTACAGATTCCATATAATAAAATAAATTCGTCGGCAAATATATACTATATTCGCCAAAAAAGCACTAACTTTGCAAGCTAAAATGTGTTTGTAATTATGGAGCATACTAAATGTTTGATCATAGGGGGCGGCCCTGCAGGATATACGGCCGCCATATATGCCACGAGGGCGAATCTTTCACCGGTGCTGTATGAAGGCATGCAGCCGGGAGGACAATTGACGACAACCACGGAAGTAGAAAATTTCCCCGGTTATCCGGACGGCGTGGACGGGACTGCACTGGTCGATGACATACGCCGGCAGGCGGTCAGGCTCGGCGCCGACATAAGAAGAGGAGCGGTGACGAAGGCGGACCTGTCCTCAAGGCCTTTCAAAGTGGAGATAGACGGCGAGACGGTCGTGGAGGCCGATGCCCTCATCATAGCAACCGGAGCCACGGCCAAGTACCTCGGCCTGCCGTCTGAGAAGAAATTCAGGGGAATGGGTGTCTCCGCTTGTGCTACCTGCGACGGTTTCTTTTACAAGAAACGCGATGTCGCGGTCGTAGGAGGAGGCGATACCGCATGCGAGGAGGCCACATATCTGGCGCGTCTTTGCAACAAGGTCTACCTTATCGTCCGCCGTGATGTACTGCGCGCTTCCAAAGCCATGCAGGACAGGGTCATGAACACTCCTAACATCGAAGTCCTGTGGAATTGCAATACTCAGGAGATACTCGGTGACGAAAACGGTGTTACTGGAGCAAGGATAGCAAGGAAGGACGGTGAGGTCTTCGACATAGCCATCCACGGATTTTTCCTTGCGATAGGGCACCATCCCAATTCGGACCTTTTCAGGGAATGGGTGAAGACCGACGAGGCCGGCTACATCATTACCGACGGGAAGAGTTCAATGACGAATGTAGACGGGGTCTTTGCCGCCGGCGACGTGCAGAATCCTCACTACCGTCAGGCTGTAACGGCGGCCGCTTCCGGTTGTGTGGCGGCGCTTGATGCGGAAAGGTATCTGGCTTCGCTTTAAATACGGACAGGCATGATGGCGGGGCGTAACTCATCTATGGCGTTTTTGGCGGTCATTGTTCTGGCATTGGCCTTCAGTTCGTGCAAATCACAGTACGAGCTGCTTCTGAACAGTACCGACGCTGATTTGAAGTATGAAAAGGCTTTCGAGTATTTCAATAAAGAGAAATACAGGAAGGCAGGCGAGCTTTTCGAGTCCCTTTCGCAGGTTTCAGGAGGCACGGACAGGGATGACACCATCAAATTTTATTGGGGTTACAGCAATTATCTTTACGGCGATTATGTAACAGCGGAAGCCAACCTGAAGTATTTTACGGATGTATATCCCGCAAGCCCGTTTACGGCGCAGGCAAAATACCTCAGGATTATCTGCCTGTACAACTCGACCTACCGTTATGAGCTTGACCAGCAGCCTACCTATACGGCCATGGACGAAATAGCCCGTTTCCTGATAGAAAATCCGGGCAATGAACATTATGACGAATGCATGGCCATGCTCGACGAGCTGAACGCCCGTCTGGACCTGAAGGCCTTCGAGGCGGCGAAGCTGTATTATGTCATGGAGGATTATGTCGCGTCGAGGACTGCTTTCAGGAATATCCTTAAAGATGACGCCGAGACCATCTACCGTGAAGACATATTGTACTATATCGCGATGTCCTCATACGAATATGCCTTCAACAGCATTGCGGCGAGGCAGCGCGAAAGGTATCTTACCTTTGTGGACGATTATTACAATTTCGTGAGCGAATATCCGGAGTCAGGATACAGGAAGGAATTGGACAACTGTTATTCAAAGGCACAAAAATATCTCGCCAGACATAAAGGAAAGACTCAGGACGGGGAGTAGACAGGATTATTAAAAATTATCAATAAATATATGGATTACAACAACAAAAAAATTCCGACCAATACCATAACACGGAATCTTTCGGAACTTGCCGCGCCGACAGGCAACATTTATGAGACCACGATGATCATAGCGAAAAGGGCCAATCAGATTTCGGCTGAGATAAAGGTCGAATTGAAGGAAAAATTGGACGAATTCGCATCGCATGCCGATGCCACGTTGGAGGAAACGTTTGAAAACAGGGAGCAGATAGAAATATCGAAGTATTATGAGAAGCTTCCGAAACCTACCCTTGTGGCTACGCAGGAATTCGTCGAGAACCAGCTTATAGTAAGGAAGGCTGTCGAGCATAAGGAAGAATGCTCAGAAGAATAAATATATCCAATTATATTCTTATCGAGTCATTGGATCTGGAAATTCCCGATGGCTTGGTGATAATTACGGGTGAGACCGGTGCCGGGAAGTCCATACTTCTCGGTGCTGTTTCTTTGTTGCTCGGGGCCAAGGCCGATGCCTCCCTGTTGGGCGACAAATCCCGCAACTGTACAGTCGAGGCCGAATTCCATCTGTCCAAGTCGGAGGATATAGAACATCTTTTCGAGGAAGAGGACATGGAGTTTTCAGAAGAACTGATACTCAGACGGGTCATTTCCCCAAGCGGGCGTTCGCGCGCTTTCCTCAATGACGAGCCTGTGAATGTGCGTTTCCTTTCTGAAATCTCGCCTTATCTGATAGACATCCATTCGCAGCATCAGCAGTTGAGATTGGCCGACGGGCATTTCAGGAAGCAAGTATTGGATACATACGCCGGAAATGCTTCCCTGCTGGCACGGTTCGCTTCCGGCTATGCTGAATACAATAGATTGAATTCCAGGATTTCCGAGATTGAAGCGGAAATCCGTGAGGCCGGGAAGGAACGGGAATGGCGTGAATACCAGTTGTCGGAACTTTCCGGTGCGCGTCTTGCCCCGGGAGAAATCGAAGAACTGGAAAACGAGCAGAAGGAACTGGCAC
>JADIME010000055.1 GCA_017694935.1 Candidatus Merdivivens pullistercoris | reverse complement strand
ATACATGGTCTGAAATGTTTATTGTAAATATTTTTCTCTTCTTTGGGTCACCCCCGACACATAGTTGCGGGCTTCTTCGGTGCCCAGCTTCGTTGTCAGGTGATTGTACAGCTGATTGTACCCGTACCCGTTTATTAACGGCAGGGCTTTGTTCAGGTTCGTGTTTCCCGTAAATGCCCGGCTTACATTCCCGGCGCCGGTATTGTAACCTGCTATCACGCACAACCTGCGGCAATGCGGGTTTTCTATATTTGAAAATTGGTTTTCGAGAATCCTGAGGTATGCTGTCCCAAGTTCTATGTTGTTGCGCGGATTGAACAGATAGCTCCGTGTAGGTACCCATTCTTTCCCGTACACATACCGGTATGCGTCGAAGCCTCCCGATTCCGGGACAAGCTGCATCAGGCCGTATGCCGGGACATGGCTTGTCGCTTCGGGGTTGAATCTTGATTCCTGTTCCATTACGGCATATATCAGGGCCTGTTCTATTTGGAATTTCTGTGAAAATTCGGAAACGATGTCTTTGTAGAGGGCCGCGTTTTTCGAAAGATTGTCGGTTACGAGCGAAAGGGTGATTTGTACGGCGCGTTTTGCCTCTGTCCCTTTCCCGTAAGTCTTGTAGGTTTTTTTGCTTTGCCTTGCCACGGCCTCGGCTACGGCCGAATTGTCCGTTGCAGTGCGCTCTGCCCGATTGTCCTTGATGGCCTGTGAGGCCATTGTCTGTCCCTTGCCGTTCTTTAGTGTGTCAGGCATGGTCGGCGGGGCATTGTCTTTCCCGGGGAGCTTTTTCCCTTTCACGGCAGGCAAAGGAGGCGTTTTCCTCCCGCTTTGCAGCCAGTTTGTCCCGCCCTCGCCCGATGACGGTATGTCGAATCCGGAAAAATCCACAAGCCCTTCAAGGATAGGGTTGTCCGTAAGCGGTTCGGAAATATCCACGGAAGATTTGTACGGGCAGGTGCTACCCCTGCTTGAAAGCAACCGTGAGACGGCATCTTCCAGCAACTTCTCTTCATCCGGTTGTCCTTCATGCGTCCGGTTCCTGTCGCCCCTGCCGTCTGCAAGCATGACCTCGACAATGATCTCCCCGCTGTCGAAATCCACTATCGAGCGGCTCATGAAATCCTCCCCGTACTCCACCCATTTCACGGGCGTGTCCTCGAGGATATTGTCCTCGCCCCATACTTGCTGTATGTCTGAGAGATAGGCGGCATGATCCCTTGCCGCCCGCAGGGTGTACTCCTTGTACTCTTCCAATGCCTGCCTGCCGTACCGGTCGAATTCTCCTATCGTTTCGCCGATTTGACTTTCGAAAGTGTCTTTCAGGGAATCCAAGGGTGTCTGTGCGGATATTTCATAGCAGCACAGGACAAAGACTGTCGTCAATATTGCAGTTCCCGGTTTCATGGCGTTTTCGGTGGCTGGTCAGTACATACAGCAAAGATAATCAAATAATCTGTATTTTACAAATACCTGTGCTTTAGGTCTAGGTCTGGGTAGGTCTGGGTCGGGTTCGGACAAGTCCGGTTCAGGTCCGGTTCGGGTTCGCTCCAGATTCGGGCATCCTGTCAGTGACGGTTATTGTATCAGAGCCTGATGAAAACAAAATTTCCTGGAGCATCATGACTTAATTTGTTCTGCTGCAACTCGATGATAATATGTAAGTTGCGAAATATTGGCAATTTTCAGTTGCTCCGGCAGCCATGTAAAAACATGCCTGCTGGAGCAAGCCGACTTAACCTGCAACTTTGTGGTGCACTGATTTACAGGCTTTTGCATAAATTTGACAATTCGCGGCTGCTCCGGCTAAAACGTTGGTTTTCAACGACAAATATACTCAAATTCCCGTTACGTGCAACATTTTCCCGTTAAATATTGACAGAAAATCATTTATGCCGCCCGGCATGCTTCATCGGCAAGCCTTTCGGCGCGGATCTGACGTCACGAATTAAACCAACGTTTAATCGTTAATACTTAAACACCCCATAACGAGCAACGATTGTTCGGATTTTAATTATTAACTTAAAACATTATCTGTCATGATGAAGAAAATTGCGATTTTATTGGTGTCGGCGGCATTGCTGCCGCTCGTCTCATGCGAAAAAGACACCCATACCTCGCCCCCGACCCCGACAAATGTCCCGGTCACAGGCGTAGAACTCGACATTACGGAGATGGGACTCGAAGTCGGTCAGACGGCTGTCCTGACCGCGACTGTCCTGCCGGAGGATGCCACGGACAAGACCGTTGCATGGTCGTCATCGGCTCCGGAAACAGTGTCCGTGGATGAGGACGGAAATGTCCAAGGTCTTGCTGTCGGGGATGCGGTCATAACCGTCACTACAGCGGATGGAGGGAAGACTGCCGAGTGCATTGTGACTGTGCCGCATACAATCAACGGCCATGAATACGTGGACCTCGGCCTGAGTGTCAAATGGGCAACATGCAATGTGGGTGCTGAGAATCCGTGGGACTACGGCGATTATTTCGCATGGGGCGAAACGGAGCCTAAAAGCATATATGGCCCTGACAATAGCGTTACAAACGAAATGGAAGATATATCTGATATATCGGGTGATCCTGAATACGATGCGGCGCGTGCCAACTGGGGCGGTACGTGGAGGCTTCCTACAGAAGAGGAGATAACAGAAATCATGGACAATTGTACATGGGAGTGGACGACGGAGGAAGAAGTATCCGGGTACAAGGTTACGGGTCCTAACGGTAATTCTGTATTTTTCCCGGCGGCAGGTTATATGTTCGGGTCTACGCTCGACGTTCCCGGGCTTTATGGATACTATTGGGGGTCTACCCCTGGTCCAAGGAAGCGTGCCCGCGCTCTCAGTTTCTCTTATGATAGTTATAATTTAAGCTATTTAGGCCGCTTTTACGGTCAGAGTGTACGTCCGGTGGCAGACTGACGGCAAGATAGCAGGCATAACGAAAACGGTCGTTTGCCGGAGCTGTTGAAAATAGCTGCTTATATATTTAGGTGCGGCCCGGACTTCGGGGCAATTTCGGAAGTAAACGGAAATCTCGCGACAGAAAAACTCCGCGGGCATTTGATTTGTCGTTTTTATTGTTAAATTTGCATTCGTATTTATTAACTAAAACTTGATGAAATGAAACGTTTATTGTTTGCTGCGGCTGCTCTTGCCGCGCCTTTTTTCTTTTTCAGTTGTGAAAAGCCGGATGACAATGGAGGAGGAAAAGAACCCGGGACAGGGACCGAAACCGAGGCTCCGGTTCTGAACAATACCACCGAAGGGGATATTTCCGTACCGTGTGAAGGCGGCAGTTTTTCACTGACTTATACCATAGAGAACCAAGTGACAGGAGGTCAATTGTCTGCAAAGAGTGAAAACGAATGGATTTCCAACATCAACTACAATGTCCTCGGTACCGTATCGTTCGATGTGGCAGCCAACGAGGCTTTCGAGCCGAGGGACGGTGAAATCACTGTCGAATACCAATGGCCGGACAGTCTGTTGTCATTCTCGGTAAAGGTTGCCCAGGACGCGGCTCCGATACCTCCTTATGACATAGAACTTGCGGCTGAGGACTTTAACGGGATTTATTATGCAGATCGCATGACCCCTGGTTCTTTGTTGTATTTCTTTACTTTGAGCGATGTGGGATTCGGTTCTACCGGTTATGCAAACCCTAACGGGCATTTCGTAAGGATCGCGTTGCTTACCGATGTCGCGCCAGATGACATGGACAACATAGTAATCCCTGAAGGCACATATCCTTTGTCCGCTCTGGAGTCATACAACAGTTATTATCTTGAAACGGATGCTTCCGGGCAGACTTCAACGCAAAATGCCTATACCGAATTTACCATGACCGTTACACGTGACGGCGGCAATACTGTCATTGATGTGGATGCCGTTCTGGATGACGGCAAGACGCTGCATTGCACATATTCTGGCGAAGGTGTCCTCGATGATCAGTCTGTCGAGATACTTTCAACGCTTACGGGTGATTACGAGGCGGACTTCTCGGACATGGCTCCGGTAGCGGCATATTATTACGGGGATTTCTATGGAACGGGCACAGGAAACTGGATGATAGTGTCGAATGGAATAGGAGACGGGATACAGTTGGATCTTTGCAGCTCGTCAGCTGATTTTTCCAGCGGGTTTGCCGGAAGCTACACAGTAGATGATTCAGCTAATGGCGGTACAGCCATGTATGGATATATAGAGAATAACTACCTTACAGGTTCATGGTATGTTCTTTCCGGAATTTATGGCCTTGAAGGCTATGCTCCTTGCATCGAGGGTGAGATTGTCATTACCGACAACGGGAACGGTACCTATACAATATCTCTCGACTGCATGGATGACAACGTTCCTGCATACAACTTTACAGGTTCATGGACAGGTGAAATATCAATAGTGGATGAGTCGCAATACGCCGCTTCGGTTACTGCTCCTGAAGCGGAAAGGGTTACTGCATTTTATAAAAGCAGTGACAGGGACAATTCCCCTAAATGGTTTTTCCAAAGATAATTGCTTGATGCATATAGAATGAACAAGGGGCTGTGTCAAAATGGTAAATTTTGGCGCAGCCCCTTAGGCGTGTCAGAATAGAGAAGCAGCTTGCAATTATGACACCGCCTCGTTTTTTCTCACAATCCCCTACATTATGGCTTTCCGGTATTCCTGTTTGCCGTGTCCCTGTTTCCGTGTTTTGTCTGGGATTTCGCCGTAAGGTGTTGCCGAGTATGCCATGCCGCCTATGTACGCATTGAAATACTCGTCGAACAAAGGGAAATCATTGGATCTTCCGTCTTCGGTGAGGTTTACAAGTTCCGTGTGCATCTGGCCGTACGTGCCATTGATGTCTATCCCTATTGCGCATACGGTATACTGGCCGTAATCCAAGAACGACAGCGGTGCGGCTTCCCCTTTAGCATGCATTGTGCCGTACCTCATGCTGTCATTGTACAGATCGAAATAATCCATGTCTGTCAGGTCTCCTTCCCATATTACCCACAGGCATTTTTCGGCATCATCATTATATACAAGGTCAATTGTTGCCACGACATGATGTTCCGGATCCACGTAGTTTTGGTATTCCGGATTGTACGCTATCAGGTCCGCGTCATGCCAATAATTGTTTATTTGCCCTTCCACGTACGCTTTGCCCGACTGTCTCGGGGTAGTCCTGAATGCTTCTTTGGTCATTTTTGAATTGTATGTCATCAATGCCGGATCCACCCCGAATGCAACTGCATAATAATCGGCATCCGGAGTAAGCATGATCTGTCCGTAACCCAGCGTATTCCCGCGTTTTATGAACATGCTGATCGATGCACCGTATTCCGAGATGATCGATGTCATGACATCCTCGTCCGTATAGCCTTCTTCGTCGATCATCGCCCTGTCTATCACTTTAATCAGATAACTGGCATCCATGTCTGAAGGATATACGTCAAGCAGGACGCTTGTGGCATTAGGCTCTATGTCAATCTTGAACTCCAGGTCCAGCATTTCCTTCGACAAGGTAGTGAATTCAGGACCCCAATAGAAATCAGTGGTATAGTTGCCGTCATAATCCATGCCGACGGCGAAGGTCATATATTTCGTTTCGAACAACAGTCCGGTGTAAATGTAGTCGTCCGCTTCCGAGCCATCATAAAGAAAACCGTTTGAAAGCAATTCCTGTATTGTGTCGAATCCATAGTATTCCGCGGACTGTTCAATGATATCAAGAAAATAGCTTTCCATCTCTGATTTTTCTCCGCCGTAGTCGTTGAATAGATTTTCGCTGATTATCTGTGCTGTCCAGCTGAGCGATTCGTCTTTGCAAGTTGAGATCACTCTTGCGGAAGTCGGGGTTATTTCGTCAGAAGGGACATCGATAGTGAATACCTCATCGCCCGGACGTTTCCCCATGATTACGTACTGCTCGGCCAAGAGGCTCTGGCCGCCAGCCGAAATCAGTATCACGCTTACCACGCCCTCGGTCTCGGCAAAGGTATTCTCGGAGGCAGGTGCCGTGATCACAAGGCCTTCGCCCTCTATCGAGGCGCGCCAGCCGTCAGGTTTGGTTATAGTATAGGTCTCTGCGCCGCTCATGGTGTATTCCAATGTCTTGCTCTCGCCTGCAGCAAAGTAAAGCACTTCCTCGTCCGTCCCGAAATCGAAGGCAAGTTCCGCCGTCAAAGGCACTTCTATCACTGTGCCGTCGGCAAGCACTATGTACAGAATGCCGTCGCGTACTTCGACTTGAGAGAAGAACGAGTCACCGTCCCCGCCTTCGGCCTTGACACCGGTGTCTTCCCATGTCTTGCCTCCGTCGGTGGAAATCTCCCAGTTGCCAGTATCGGGGTTGATGCGCACCCGAGGGGCTTCGCCGGTTACAGGGATCTTGTTTCCGTCACCGTCAAGGATGAACTCGGTGTTACCGTCCGCGTCTTCGTATGCCCAGTAGTACGTGCCGTCTTCTTCAACAACCGTTATTGAAGGAGGGGTGAGGCCGTCCTCGCCGTCCTGCCCGTTGCGGATGGTAACGGATGTGCCGTCGGAGAAATTGATGGTCCAGCTGCCGTCGCCGTTATCCACGACATTGTTCACCGTGACGGACGAGTTGAGTTTGGAGATGATGTCCTGGAGCGACGCTATGTCGCCCTGCACCTGTTCCTGGAAGTCCTCGAGGGCCTCCACGCGGGAAGTCAGGTCGTCGATTGAGTTTTGCAGATCCGTGTCATCGAATGTACACGAGTTGATGGCGGCCATAACGGCCATGACGCACAATAAGGTCGTTGTGCGTTTCGCAAATATGTTGATCATAATAGTAAATATAAAATAGTTTGTAGATAAGAGCCTGTCTCAAATGTTCTGAGAAAAATTTTAAACAGCTTCTAAAAAGACCGGGTATTGCACCGTTGTCATGGCGCAATACCCGTATAAATAGACGTAAATATCTTAGAGCCGGTAAATTACCCCCTCCCTAAGGCATAGATTGCTTTGCGAAGCTTCGCCGCTCCATGGGCAATGCGGTGAATGTTCACAATGTTATGCATGTCCGTATTTTGGTTGTATGTCATATCTGTGGTCATAAATGAACCGTGGCAAAAAAAAACTACGAGAATTCCCGCTCGTGGGGGGGGAGGGAAAGTGGTGCGTTTTTCCGCATTTTCGTTGCACTTTTCCCCCCCCCCACGGACGGAATCGGATTATAGCCGCTACGGTATTCTTTCTGTATTCTTGGCCTGCATTTTTGTCGGGAAAGTGAACCTTTTTCCCATAAAATCGGTTCACTTCCCCCACCCTCATTCCAGCTCGTCAAGTATGTTCTTGATGTCGGCTGCCTGAAGGCGCCCGTACACTTTCTCGCCTATCATTATGACAGGCGCGAGCCCGCAGGCTCCCACGCAGCGAAGGCAGTCAAGCGAGAATTTGCCGTCCGGGGTCGTTTCTCCCACGTCTATTCCCAGCCGTCTTTTCAATTCGTCGAGTATCTTTTCCGCTCCCCTTACGTAGCAGGCCGTTCCCATGCATACCGAGATAGGATGGCGGCCTTTCGGGTTCATTGTGAAAAATGTGTAAAAGGTCACCACTCCGTATACGCGGGAAGCCGGTATGTCGAGCTTCGACGCTATCACCCTCTGCATCTCTTCGGGGATGTACCCTTGCAGCGACTGGGCTTCGTGGAGGATGTTTATCAGTTCTCCCGGGTCGTTATTGTATTTGTCGCAGATAGCCTCTACCTGTGAGACTATGTTGCATGCAAGTCTTATTTCTGCCATAATCGATTAAATCTGTTTGTTAAAATAATGCGTGTGCAATAAAGCGTGGGCCTTTTCGCTGAGAGGTTTGCCGAGGTATTCCTCATATAGTTTTACAATATAAGGGTTCTCATGCGATTTGCGGCGTTCTTTTCCGCAGTCTTCACGGTAAATGGCTTCCGTGCGGGCTTTGAGTATGGACGAGTCCCCGTGGTGTATAGGCTGTCCGCCTCCTCCGATGCAGCCTCCCGGGCAGGCCATGATTTCTATTACATGGTAGTCGCTATGCCCGGCACGTATCTCGTTGAGCAGTTTCCTTGCGTTCCCCAGTCCGTGCGCTATGCCTACCTTGAGAGGGAAACCGTCGATGTCCACAGTGGCCTTTCTGAGACCTTCCGTGCCGCGGACGCTTTCGAATTCGATTTTGTCGAGTTTTTTCCCGGTATGGAGTTCGTATACTGACCTCAGGGCCGCTTCCATTACTCCTCCGCTCGCCCCGAATATGACCCCGGCTCCGGTAGAAGCCCCGAGAGGCATGTCGAATTCACTGTCAGGCAGGTTTGCAAGGTTGATGTTCGACCTTTTTATCAATCGTGCTATTTCCCTTGTGGAGAGCGAATAATCCACGTCCGGATTCCCGTTTGTCTTGAACTCGGGACGGTCGCATTCGTATTTCTTAGCAAGGCAAGGCATTATGGATACGACCACGAGTTTTTCCCTCGGAATGCCCATCTTTTCGGCCCAATATGTCTTGGCGATGGAACCGAACATCTGCTGAGGGGACCTCGCCGTGGAAGGGATGTCCAGCATGTCCGGGAAATAGTGCTCGAAGAAGTTTACCCATGCCGGACAGCATGAAGTCAGTATCGGGAGTTTCATGCTCTTGTCTCCGTGCAGATGGTTTTCAAGACGTTCCATGATTTCGGAACCTTCCTCCATGATGGTGAGGTCGGCGGCAAAATCGGTGTCGAAAACATAGTCGAATCCGAGTTCGCGGAGAGCGGTGACCATTTTCCCTGTCACTATTGTGCCCGGTGCCATTCCGAATTCCTCCCCGAGGGCGGCCCTTACCGCCGGTGCCGTCTGTACTATGACGGTCTTGTCCGGATCGCTGAGGTCTTCAAGCAACTTGTTTGTGTGGTCCCTTTCGGTGAGCGCTCCCACAGGGCATACTGCAACGCATTGTCCGCAGTATGTGCATTCGCTTTCGGTCATCATCTTGTCGAATGCCGGGGCTATTGTCGTATTGAATCCCCTTCTGATGGCCCCGAGGGCGCCGACCGTCTGGACTTCGTTGCAAACGCTTTCACACCGACGGCAGAATATGCATTTGTCCATGTTGCGGACTATCGAAGCCGTGGTTTCGCGTTTTCTCAGGGAAAGTTCCCCTCCGTTGAAAGGCATCTCACGGATATTGAATCTCAATGCCAGGTTTTGCAGTTCGCAGTCTCCGGACTTGGGACAGGTAAGGCACTCGTTCGGGTGGTCCGAAAGCAATAGTTCGGTGACGATCTTCCTTGCGTTCATTACCCTGAGTGTGCTGGTCTTTACCACCATCCCCTCTGTGCATTTCGTGGAACATGCCGGTGCGAGGTTCCGTCTGCCCTGTACTTCTACGACACAGACCCTGCAGGAAGCAGGCGCGTTCTTTACGCATGTGCCTTTAAGGTCTATGTGGCAGAGTGTCGGTATGTCTATGCCGACGAGTTTTGCCGCTTCCAATATGGTTGTTCCCTCCGGAACGGAAAGACTGTGGCGGTCTATAGTGAGATTTATTTTGTTTTCTTCCATGATTTTCCGGTTTTAACATACAACGATTGCATTGAACTTGCACCGTGACAGGCACATGCCGCAACGGATACATTTCTCTGGTATGATGATGTGAGGTTTGCGTGTGGTCCCGATGATGGCTTCCGCCGGGCAATGCTTGGCGCAAAGGTTGCAGCCCATGCATTTGGTAGGATTGATAGCGTAGGTCAGGAGTGCCTTGCACTGTTTTGCCGGGCATTCTTTCTTCTTGACGTGAGCCACGTATTCATCGTAGAAGTTTTCAAGGGTCGAAAGGACAGGGTTGGGCGAGGTCTGCCCCAGTCCGCAAAGCGCGGTGTCTTTTATTGTGCGCCCGAGGGTCTCGAGCATCTTCAGGTCGTCCATCGTCCCTTTTCCTTCTGTGATCTTGTTGAGTATTTCGAGCATCCTTTTGTTGCCTATACGGCAAGGCACGCATTTCCCGCAGGACTCTTCCACGGTAAAATCGAGATAGAACCTTGCCACCGATACCATGCAGTCGTCCTCGTCCATCACAATCATTCCTCCGGATCCCATCATCGAGCCGGCGGCAATCAGGTTGTCGAAATCGATAGGAGTGTCGAGGTGCTTTTCGGTAAGGCAGCCTCCGGAAGGTCCTCCCGTCTGTACCGCCTTGAATTTCTTGCCGTTCTTTATGCCTCCTCCGATGTCGTAGATCACTTCGCGCAGTGTCGTCCCCATAGGTACTTCGATAAGACCTACATTGTTGATTTTTCCTGCAAGGGCGAACACTTTCGTCCCTTTGGATTTTTCAGTCCCGATGCTGGCGAACCATTCGGCTCCCCTTTGCAGGATTACCGGAACATTGGCAAGTGTTTCCACGTTATTTACATTTGTCGGCTTGCCTTTGTAGCCGGACTGGGCAGGGAAAGGAGGCTTGAGGGTAGGCTCTCCGCGTTTTCCTTCCATAGAGTGTATGAGGGCGGTTTCCTCTCCGCAGACGAAAGCACCGGCTCCGTAACGTATTTCTATGTTGAAGTCAAAGCCGCTGCCGAGTATGTCGTTCCCGAGCAGCCCGTAGTTTTCCGCCTGGGAAATGGCCGTCCTTAGCCTCTGTATGGCAAGAGGATATTCCGCACGTATGTAAACCAGTCCCTTGTTTGCCCCGATTGCGTATCCGCAAAGCGTCATGGCTTCGATTATCGAGTTAGGGTCTCCTTCCATGATGGAGCGGTCCATGAAAGCTCCCGGGTCTCCTTCGTCGGCGTTGCAGACTACATATTTTATATCGGATTTTTCTTTGGCCGTGAGTTCCCATTTCAGACCGGTAGGGAAGCCTCCGCCGCCGCGTCCGCGCAGGCCTGATTTCTTTATTTCATCGATTATGTCTTTCGGGGAACGTTTTCCCGACAATGCTTCGGCAAGTACCCTGTATCCGTCGCGGGCGATATACTCATCGATATTTTCCGGATCGATGAACCCGCAGTTCCTCAAAGCGATACGTACCTGTTTGCGGTAAAAGTCGATGTGTTTGGAGTCGCTTACCGCATGACCGTCCTTAGGGTCGGTATATAGCAGGCGCGACACCCTTTTGCCCCCGAGTATGTGCTCTCTTACAATCTCGTCGGCGTCTTCGGGCTTCACATGTACGTAGAACGTGTTGTCAGGAATGATTTTTACTACCGGTCCCTTTTCGCAGAATCCAAAACATCCCGTTGTGATTACTTCCACACGGTCGGCCGCATTTTCCCGCTCTATGGCGCTTTTCAGATTGTCGGCTATCGTGTGGCTTGAAGAGGCTTTGCATCCGGTACCGCCGCAAACGAGGATTTGCATTTTCGGGGTACCTGTCGAAAGGCTGCAACATATCCCGCTTGTCAGGGTATTGCTGCTTTCGCGCAAAGTCAAAGTAGCTGCCGCATTAATGCGCAGTTTCTCCAAATCGGAGATAGTGAATTTTGTCATAAGCCAATAATTATCTCAATTGAGGGGCTAAAAATAGAGATAATTTTTGAATTATTACCCGTTTTGGTTTCAGATTCTCGTTATTTTTTGTGTTTTTATTAGTTTTTGTGATTTTTCTTACGAATATGCGCAACAGCATTTCTGCCCGTCAGGGCAAATATATGAAAAATCCTGCCACTCCGGCCCCTATGATGATGAGTATCGGGTTCGTCTTCCCCCACCACGACAACGCGAATGCGGCTGCAAAAAGTATCCAGCTCCATGCGTCGATGAAATTTTCCGGAGTTATCAGCACAACCGCGGCGGCTCCGATAAGGCCGGCCACGGCGGATTTGAGGATGCCCATCACACCTTTATATATTGGGCTGTTCCCGAATCTGGAAACCATCTTGATGATTATGAAGAAAATGATGAATGAGGGCAATACGAGGGCGAATGTCGTTGCCGCTGATCCCAATATGCTGACGAATTGCGAATACCCCAAGTCATGCACGACGGTGTATCCGACAAATGTGGCGCTGTTGATGCCGATAGGCCCCGGGGTCATTTGCGATATGGCAACGATGTCTGTGAATGCCTGTTCTGTAAGCCATGCGTGTTTCGTGACGACTTCGGCCTGTATTAGCGACAGCATTGCATATCCGCCGCCGATCGTGAATAGCCCTATCAGGAAAAATGTGTAAAACAACTCGAGAAAAATCATTTTCCGCCTCCTTTGCCGCGTTCCCGGTAACGTATGAAAACATAGCCTCCTATGATGGAGACGGCAAGTACGTATATCGGGGATATTTTCATGAATCCTACAATGGCCAGAGCCGCAATGGTTACGCACCATGACGCCACGGTCTTGTTGCTTTTCCGTGCCATGTTGATCATCGGCACGGCTATAAGGGCGACTACGGCGGGCCTTATCCCTTTAAATATCGCAATGACTGTTTCATTGTCTTGATATCCTTTGAACAGGATGGCTATGGCGAGTATGATGAGGAATGAAGGCAACGTGCTGCCGATGGTCGCTATTACCGCGCCTTTCATGCCCTGGAGTTTGTTGCCGAGAAAGATGGATGTATTGACGGCAAGCAGTCCGGGGGCGGATTGGGCCAGCGCGATCAGTTCCGTGAATTCTTCTTCGCTTATCCATTTCTTCTTTTCCACGACATCCTTTTCAATCAAAGGTATCATGGCGTATCCTCCGCCGAGGGTGAAAGCCCCTATCTTTGAAAAAGTCAGAAAAATGTCTATCAGTTGATTCATATTGTGTTGCGGTGCTTCTGCCGTTTTGCGGCATTGTGAATGCGGTGCGTTTTTGCGTTGTTTGTCCGGATTCTCTTCGGTGCCGCATTTCGCGCTGCAAAAATAGTAAACGAAAATTTTTTAAAAAAATAATTAAAAAGATTTGGAGTTTAAAAAATTGTACCTATCTTTGCAGCCCATTTCGGAAAACGGGATGTGAAAGTTCGTTGAAATTTTAAAGACTATAGTACAAGCAGCAAAATAAAGTACCAAAAGACGAATGAGCGTCAATTCATTATAACCATTGAGTTGAAAGGAAAGAGTCGGGAAACGATAGGGGCTTGTCCCCGATCGGCCAAACTAATATTAGAAATTTATTCATACGATGAAGAGTTTGATCCTGGCT
>JADIME010000054.1 GCA_017694935.1 Candidatus Merdivivens pullistercoris | reverse complement strand
TGGGAGGTCCTGACACTCCTTGAGTCGATGATCCCAAGGCTGGGACTCTCCGCCCTGCCCGAAAGACGGCGGACAATGCCGCGGAGGGTGTCGAAGATCTCTTCAAGCAGGCCCTCGTTCTTCCACTTGCTGAAATAGTAATACACTGTCTGCCACGGAGCGAAATCCGAGGGTGTAGATTCAACACCGAAGTGCATTTGGCTTGTTGCTGCCGGCCTAATTTGTCTGACTCCCGGCCGCTCCAATCTGCGCAAACACGGGAACGTCCCGACTTAATTTTCAATACATGTAAATGGCTGTATATAAGTTAATTAATAAAGATATGCCATAAAATTTATGTTCCGAACGGGGCCGGGGTGGATCTCGCTCGGAACAGTGATTTTTTGTCTGAATATCATAACAATTTATGGGACAGTGGATTACAAAGACAACCATTAAGTCGCCCCGTTCCCGGTTTTGCAAGAAAGGTTTGAAAAGTTTGGAAGTTATCGCTACTCCGGCATTCCCGGACGGACAAATATTCCCAACTTGCCACAGTCTATTTCTTCCCTGCAAAAAAACTGTACTGGAAAAATATCAAATACAATGCGCCGCAAGTGACACAGCTGTCTGCAAAATTGAAAATGGCCGTGAAAAACTTGAAAGGATGCCCTCCGATCACCGGCAGCCATTCAGGGAAAGTCGTGTCTATGATAGGAAAATAAAACATATCCACCACTTTGCCGAGCATGAACGGGGCTTCATTCCATATAGGCCCGTAAAACAGGCAGTCTATGATATTGCCTATAGCTCCGGCGAGCACCATCGAAAGCCCGACCATTACCCCTGCCGGAACACGGCGAGACTTTACAGAATGCGACACCGCACCGCCCCCGGCCAAACCTGACACCGTGCCGCCCTCAGCAGAATGTGACATCGTGCCGTCTCCGGCAGAATGCGACACCGCACCGCCCCCGGCCAAACGAGCCGTCCGGTCCTCCTTCACCAAACGGGACATCCACCATATCAACGCCCCGGCAATGACTAAACGGAAAACCGTAAGAAAATATTTCCCCGCGACACCTCCGAACTTCATGCCGAAAGCCATCCCCTCATTTTCCACATAACAGATCTGGAACCAATCCCCGAATACGTTTACGCTTTCACCTATCGACATGTTCGTCTTGACCACGACCTTTATGATCTGGTCTATTATCACCAACGCAGACACAAGAACCGCCATCCATGTGCCGCGCGACATACGTACTGTTCCCATCTAAGCCGGTCGGATACTATTTGTTCATCTGCTCTTTGGCCTCGACCGAAAGGGTTGCATGAGGGACTAACCTCAAACGCTCTTTCGGAATCAGCTTGCCGGTAACACGGCATATTCCGTAAGTCTTGTTCTCTATCCTTACCAAAGCCGCCTCAAGACTTTGTATGAATTTGTACTGCCTCTGCGCCAAACGGTTTGCCTCTTCTTTCGTAAGCGATGAAGAGCCTTCTTCCATAACCTTGAACGTAGGAGACGTATCCTCCACGCCATTGCTGTTGATTACCGAAGCCCTGAGAGACTCGTAATCCTCCCTAGCGCTTTTGAGCATATCGAGGATGATGACCTTGAACTCCTGAAGTTCTTCATCACTGTACCTGACCTTTTCCTGCACAGGCGCATTTTCGTTTGTCTCGTTCGTTGCCATAGTAAAATCCTTTTTTAATTAATATTTATCCGGCATATACACCGCCTGCTTACGGCGATGATTTTATGCCTTTGTTACTTTTATCTTAATATTGCCTTCGCCCCATTCGGCTTCTTCCGCATCCTGCAAACCGGCAGCAATGCCTATCGACAGAGCGAGGGTCTGGGAACAGATATAATCCGAGAACGACTCCAGCGCATTGGAAATCTCATCGGAGAACTCTCCTCCGTCTACAAGTACCGTTATCTTGTCCGTGACCTCGAAACCGCTGTCTTTCCTCAGATTCTGTATCCTGTTTATCAGTTCACGGGCGGTTCCTTCACGTTTCAGGCTGTCCGTCACTGTTATATCCAAAGCTATCGTAAGCCGTCCTTCGGAAGCGACGAGCCATCCCGGCATGTCTTCGGACATAATCTCGTAGTCCCCTTCCTCAAGAAGCACCTCGCCGGATGAAAGGGCAAGGGCGTATGGCCGTCCAGAAAGCCCGCAAGCCTCTATCGCGGCGATTTCCTGCTGCGACAGGCCGCCCATGAAAGCAGCTATTTCTTTCATCTGTTTGCCGTACTTTTTCCCGAGCGTCTTGAAATTCGGCTTTATCTTCTTGGTTATAAGACCGGTCGTATCGGTTATGAACTCTACGTCCTTCACGTTTACTTCGCCTAAAACCAAAGCCCTTACCCTTTCGAAACGCTCCTGAATCTTAGGATCCATTACAGGGATGACTATCTTGGCCAAAGGCTGGCGTACCTTGATATTGACTTTGCGCCTAAGAGCCAATATCATCGATGAACACTTCTGCGCCAAAGCCATGCTCTCTTCCAGTCCTCCGTCCACAACCGAAGCGTCGTACCGAGGCATAAGCGTGAAATGTACCGACTTCGCTCCCGGATTGAGATCCAGATAAAGCCTTTCCATGAAGAACGGAGCGATAGGAGCGGCAAGCACGGCCACGTTTGTCAAGGCCGCATGCAGCGTCTGGTACGCCGCCAGCTTGTCTTCATCCATCTTCCCGCCCCAGAAGCGTTTCCTGTTCAGCCTCACATACCAGTTGCTCAGATGGTCGCACACGAAATCCTGTATAAGCCTGCCCGCCGCTGTTATGTCATAATCCTCGTAGGCAGTCTTTACATTCTTTATGAGAGTATTCATCAGCGATATTATCCATCTGTCTATCTCAGGACGTTCATTGACAGGGACCTGAGGGGCGCCGAGGTCGAACGAGTCCACATTGGCGTAAAGGGCGAAGAAAGAGTAAGTATTGTACAAAGTGCCGAAAAACTTGCGTTTTACTTCATCCACGCCGGCTTCGTCGAATTTCAGATTGTCCCAAGGCTGCGAATTTGTCAGCATGTACCATCTCAACGCATCCGCCCCGTGCCTGTCGAGCACGGCAAAAGGATCCACGGCATTGCCGAGCCTCTTGCTCATCTTGTTGCCGTCCTTGTCAAGCACAAGCCCGTTGGATATTACGCATTTGAAAGCAGGGGTCCCGCTTATCATCGTATGTATGGCATGAAGGGTGTAAAACCATCCCCTCGTCTGATCCACGCCTTCCGCGATAAAATCGGCAGTCGCGCCGAAAGACTCTTTCCCGAGGTTCCTCAACCCTTCCTGGGCGTACGGCATGGCCCCGGAGTCGAACCACACATCGATAAGGTCGCGCTCGCGCACCATCTTCTTGCCGCTGTCCGACACAAGGAAGATTTCATCCACGTACGGACGGTGCAGATCTATCTTATTGTAATTGTCCAACGACATGTCATCCGGATCGAACCCTTTGTCCCTAAGCGGATTGGAAGCCATGAAGCCAGCCGCGACCGCCCTGTCCGTCTCGGCATACAGTTCTTTAAGGGAACCGATGCATTTTTCCTCTCGCCCGTCTTCCGTCCGCCATACAGGCAGTGGAGTCCCCCAATAACGGCTGCGCGAAAGATTCCAGTCCTGGATGTTTTCCAGCCATTTGCCGAAACGCCCGCTGCCCGTGGACTCCGGTTTCCAATCGATAGTATTGTTCAGGCGTATCATTTCGTCACGGACGGCCGTGGTCTTTATGAACCATGAATCCAAAGGATAATAAAGCACCGGCTTGTCTGTCCTCCAGCAATGAGGATAAGTATGGACATGCTTTTCTATCTTGAAAGCCTTGCCTTCCTGTTTGAGCATAACGCACAGGTCCACATCCAACGTCGGGGCATCCTCGGGGAGAGAAGGGTCATACGCATTCTTCACGAACCTCCCCGCGAACTGCCTGTAGCTATCGCTCACAGACGAGGCCACGAAATCGGAAGACAGGTCCTCCATGCGGTAGAACCGTCCTTTCCTGTCCACCATGGCCTGTTTCTGACCGTTGGAGTCTATCATGAACAACGGCGGCACGCCGCTTGCCTTGGCCACCCTTGCATCGTCCGCTCCGAAAGTAGGGGCTATATGCACTATTCCCGTAGTCCCCTCGTCCGTAGTCACATAATCACCGCTGATCACCCTGAACGCCCCTTCGCCCGGATTGACCCACGGGATGAGCTGATGGTATGAAATGCCGACAAGTTCAGACCCTTTGAAAACCCCGTCCAACACCTTGTACGGCACAAGTTTGTCACCTTTTTTATAATCTTCCAACGCGAGGTCGGAGGCCTTTGGATTGAAGTGGCTTGAAACCAATGCCTTGGCTACAACATAGATTGCCGGCTCGCCGCTATACGGATTGAACGACATCACCCTTACATAGTCTATGTCGGGTCCCACGCAAAGAGCCGTATTGGACGGCAGGGTCCAAGGAGTGGTAGTCCATGCGATGAAAAACACAGGAAGGGTCACACAATCGAAAAGCTTCTGCGATTTTTCGTTCTTTATGACCTCGAACTGCACCACCGCCGTGGTATCCTTCACATCGCGGTAACATCCCGGCTGGTTCAGCTCATGCGTGCTCAGGCCGGTGCCGGCGGCAGGGGAATACGGCTGTATCGAATAACCTTTATAAAGATAGCCCTTTTCATGTATCTTTTTCAGCAGATACCACAGGGTCTCTATATAACGGTTGTCATACGTGATGTACGGATCGTTCATATCCACCCAATAGCCTATCCTCTGCGTCAGGGATTCCCATTCCGCGGTATATTTCATCACTTCGCGGCGGCAAGCCCGGTTATAGTCTGTAACGGATATCTTGCTTCCTATGTCTTCTTTCGTGATTCCGAGCATCTTTTCGACACCCAGTTCGACAGGAAGCCCGTGAGTATCCCATCCTGCCCTCCTTTCCACACGGAAACCGCTCTGTGTCTTGAAACGGCATATCGCATCCTTTATCGAACGCGCCATCACGTGATGTATCCCCGGCATACCGTTAGCCGACGGAGGTCCTTCGAAAAATATGAAACGCGGAGCTCCCTTGCGTTCTTCAAGGGAAGTCTCGAAACATTTCTCGCGATTCCATTTTTCCAGCACCTCATTGTTTATCGCGACGGTATCCAATCCTTTATATTCTTTAAACCTCATATCGAAAATAATTTTCCTGTTACAAAATCGCGGCGTCCGGCACGAACGCCTTTAAATCTTGCAAAGATACTACTTTTATGTGATAACACGAAAAGGCCGTAATGGAAGATGGCCGAAGATGGCCGAAAAAAGAAGACAGCCCGAAAATCCGGACTGTCCTCCCACATTCAAAAAGGTATCGGAAAAATTATTCTTCCACTGAAACTTCCACAGTTTCTTCAGCCTGCGCCTGAGGCACCATTACCAGGCTTATGAAGTTAGGCTGCGATACGATCTTTGCTGCCAATGCCTGAATGTCGGCCGGCGTAACGCTCTCGATAAGCTCCTGCTCGTTGGAAGCCTCGTCTATACCGTAACGCATCGTGAACCTCGTCTGGTTCAACCACCAGCTGTTGCTCATACGGTCTTCGGAAAGTTCTTTCAGGAAGTTTTCCTTGGACATATTGTACTGCTCTTCAGTCGGGCCGTTTTCAGCCATGTCCTTAATGCCTTCGATAACCTTGACTACCAGTTTCTCTGCCATTTCAGGGTTCATGTCCCATGAGATTTGAAGCAGGAACTCTTCCTTAGGATCGTTGCTCAGGAATCCGTAAGTACCGACACCGTAAGTACCGCCTTCGTCTTCACGGATGGTCTTGGTATAAAGTATGTCCAGGCAGTTGTTGAGATACCGCATTACCACGCTCTCTTTCGGACTGTACGGCATGCCGCCGTTCCATACCATCAAAGCGGTTGCCTTCGGGGTCTCCATTTCGACCTCATAGACTTCCTCGAACGTTCCCTGTCTGAGATCCATGTCCCTCTTTATGACCTCGAAAGGCTTCTTCTCTACCGGCAGAGAACCTATATACTTCTGAACCAGCGGTTTCAAAGTTTCAAGATCTACATCTCCGAAAACATAGAATCTTGCGCCTTTGAAATTGTTGAAAAGCATGCGGTAATTCTTCTCGATTACAGAGAACTGGGCATTTTCCAGAACTTCAGGCGTAAGGTTGTTCACGCGAGGATTGCCCTCGTAAGCGATTTCCGTGAATCTCTGCTGCAGTTTGTAGTTTGGCTGGTTTACCATATTGTCCAGATATGGCTTGATCTTGCCCAATGAAGTATTGTATTCTTCCTCATTGAAACGAGGATCAACGCATGAAAGGTAAACGAGCTGCATTGCCGTTTCAAGGTCTTTCTTCGTAGAGAAAGCGGACAGGCCATGCGTACGCTGGCCGATGTTTGCGGAAACAGACACGGACTTGCCGGCCAGGAGTTTCCTCATATCCGAGTTGTTGAACTTGGAAATACCCTGCTCGCTTGCATATATGCTATAAACCAGCATGTCGTCGGTCTCATCATCGGCAACGAGCGAAAGTCCTCCGTCCGTCTCAAGGCGCATGATGATTTCGTCTTTCTTTTCTGCAGACGGCCTTACCACTACTTCGATGCCGTTTTTAAGAGTCCATACGGTAGTGCCGAAAACGCCTTCTTCGGTCTTCTTCACCTTGGAGCCTTTCAGCTTGGAAGCATCCATCAGAGGCTCGTTCATTTCAACAACCTCATTCGGCTGTATGTCGGAAGCGTTCACTTCATCGATGGCTGCGAGGAACTGCTCGGCCGTAGGATGCACCAGTCCCTCTTTCTCCGGAGCCTGATAGATTATCGACAGATTGTCTTCGGTAATGCTTTCTGCGGCAATCATGTTTATCGTGTTGACATCCAACTGGTCGAGGATTGATTTTACGATTTCATATTCCTGCTGAGGATCCATGTAAGGATATTTCTGGAAAAAGTTGGATATGTAAAGTTCTACGAATTCAGCATTCTCGCGGGTTTCGGCACTCTCCGCGGCCCTCTCGTAGTAAGACAGCAATTCAGCCTTTGCACGCTCAAGCTCGCCTTCGGTGAATCCGTACCTTCTGGCCTTTTCTATCTCTGTCCACACTGCCTTGAAAGCGTTGATAGCGTCACCGTCTTTGCAGTTGAACGAAGTCATGAACGCGTCGCAAGTCTCGGCGATTGCGCCCAGAGCCGAATAAGCATTCAGGAACGGAGCGTCCGGAGAGGAAGTTATGTCATTGTACCTTTCAGCGAACATGTAGTAAATAAGGTTGTTCACTATGTCCATAACCATTCCCACATCGTATGCATTGTATTCCAACGGCATTGCTTCCTGCCTGCTGATGATCTGCACGCTGGTGGAAGTAGCTTCCGGATCGGTAATGATTCCGATGAGAGGCTCCTCGTTTGCAGGGATTACAGGCATTACCTTTTCAGTAGGGTTCTCTACGGCAGGTATATCCGACCAAAGGTCTTTTATCTTCTGCTCTATCTGGTCCACATCTATGTCGCCGACTACTATGACAGCCTGAAGGTCAGGACGGTACCAAGTCTGGTAAAAATTCCACAAAGACTGAGGCTCGAAAGTCTTCAGGTTTTCCTCAGAACCTATGAGGGTGCAGGTCGCATATTTAGAATCTCCGAAAATATACGGCAGGGACTGTTCGTACATCCTCCAGTCCGCTGTCCTGCGGGTACGCCTTTCTTCAAGGATGACACCGCGCTCCGCATCTATCTCGGCAGGATCGTTTGTAACGAAATGCGAATAATCATGCAGCACCAGAAGGCAGGTGTCGATGATGCCTTCCCTTATCACAGGGATATTGTTCAACATGTATGTGGTCTGCTCCACGCCGGTAGCGGCATTGATGTTACGTCCGAAATTGGCGCCTATGCTCTGTAGATATTCCAGAAGGGATTTCCCGGGGAAATTCTTGGTGCCGTTGAAGCACATGTGCTCGAGAAAATGCGCAAGTCCGTCCTGATCAGGAGTCTCCTGTATCGCGCCGACATGCGTGGCAAGATAAAATTCCGCCCTCTGTGCAGGCTTGTCATTGTGTTTGATGTAATAGGTCAAGCCATTGTCCAACTTGCCGACACGCACCGTAGGGTCGTTAGGCAACAGCGTCTGGGCATTCGCCGTAAAGGCAAAAGCGGCAGCGAAAACTGCAACTACTGCTAAAAAAATCCTTTTCATTTTTAATTAAAATATTAAGTTTATCACGATTTCCTAATTCAAACCGATGAAAATCACACAAAGGTATAACTTTTCCGCCGGTTTTCCTACAATTCGGATGCCGCATGGCAAAAAGATACGGCAAAAGACACCCAAAACGTCAAAAAAAAACGTCAGGGACTCCAGAACGGAATCCCTGACGCCACCTCTAAAAGAGATATTATGAAACCATTAAAACCTGTTATGCTTCTTCTTTGTTTTCTTCTTCGGCCACGACCTCGAACTTGACAGTAGCCTTGATGTCTTTGTAGCACTTGACGGTAGCCTCATGCGCTCCCAAGACTTTAACCGGTTCAAGCTCTATGTCCCTGCGGTCGATCTCCAAGCCTGCAGCCGCAAGAGCCTCCGCAACCTGTATGTTGCCTACAGAACCAAAAATCTTGCCATTTTCGCTCGCTTTCGCAACAATCTTCAAGGAAATTTCATTGAGCTTGCCGGCGAGTGCTTCGGCATCGGTGCGGATCTTCTCTTCCTTGTGGGCACGCTGGCGGAGGTTTTCCGCATGCATCTTCTTCGCCGATGGAGTAGCCATGGTAGCAAACCCCTGAGGGATAAGATAATTAAGCGCGTAACCGTTGGCTACCTTTACTATGTCGTCCTTGTAGCCCAAGTTGGTCACATCTTTCTTCAATATAATCTCTATCATAACTCTTCCTCCGATTATTTCAAAAGGTCAGTAACGTATGGAAGCAATGCAAGATGCCTTGCCCTCTTGACTGCCTGTGCCACTTTCTTCTGGAACTTCAATGAAGTACCGGTAAGGCGGCGCGGCAATATCTTGCCCTGTTCATTCAGGAATTTCTTCAGGAATTCCGCATCCTTGTAATCCACATACTTGATGCCGGCCCTTTTGAAACGGCAATATTTTTTCTTCTTAACCTCTACCGTAGGAGGATTGAGATAACGTATCTCGTTGTTAGTTGCTGCCATGATTATTCTTCCTCCTTCTTCTCTGTGTTTTCCTTATTCTCTTTATTCGCCCTTCTCTTCACCGAATACGCAACCGCGTGTTTGTCCATCGCAAAGGTAAGGAACCTTATGATGCGCTCGTCACGGCGATACTGGGTTTCGAGTTCATCTATGAATGCAGGCTCGGCCTTGAACTCGATAAGGCAATAAAAACCTGTGGTCTTTTTCTGAATAGGATAGGCCAGTTTCCTGAGCCCCCAATCTTCCTGGCACACGATTTCGCCTCCCCTCTCCTGTATGAGGGACGTGTACTTGGCAACCGCTTCCTTTATCTGGGCATCAGACAAAACGGGAGTTGCAATGAAAACGGTCTCGTAATGTTTAAGCATTTTTAAATTAAGTTAAAATTCAACAAAACAGCCTCTTTCAGGAAATTTCCCGAAAGGGGCTGCAAAGATAGCAGTAAAAATCTTATACGCAAAATATTTTTTTCGATACAGGCGTATCTTTTTATTTTGCAGGAATCTCTTCAAGCACTTTCACGATGAAATCCCACCATTTTCCTACCGAACGCCAGTCGGCACGCTCGTCAGGCGAGTGAGGGCTCTTGATTGTAGGACCGCATGAAATCATGTCCCATGAAGGATAGGTGCCACCGAGTATTCCGCACTCAAGTCCCGCATGTATGGCCATCACGGCAGGCTCGTTGCCGTACAGGCTCTTGTATATGTGCTTCATCGTGGAGAGTATCGGCGAGTCCATCTTAGGAGCCCATCCGCTATAACCTCCCGAGAAGGAAATCCTTGCGCCCGCAAGCTCGAACAGGCATCTCATGTCTTCGGCGAAAGCGTCTTTGGCCGTATCGACAGAACTCCTCATCAGAGTAAGCACGGAAGCCTTTCCGCCGGCTGTCCTTATGACCGCCATGTTGTTGGAAGTCTCCACAAGACCCGGCACGGCATCGCTCATCCTTTCCACCCCGTTAGGGCAGCAATGAACGGCCTTGATGAATCTGAGAGCCGCATCTTCCTCTATGTATGCGGCAGGCGCCGGCACTTCTTCAAGGAAGATTTCCCCGTCTGGATCCACAAGCGCATATTCCGCCTTGATTTCATCGGCCGCCTTGCGGACACTTGCCTTTACATCATCGGTTTTTGCGGAAGGGACGAGGATTACGGCAAAAGCCTCGCGCGGGATTGCATTGCGGAGGGTTCCTCCTTCTACGTCGCAGAGCAACGCCCCGCAGTCCCTCATCAACGGGAGCAGCACCCTTGCCATCAGCTTATTGGCATTGGCGCGGCCGAGTATGATGTCCATACCCGAGTGGCCTCCCTTGAACCCCTTGACATTCAGCTTGAACGGCATATATCCCGAAGCAGGTGCCGGACACTCCTTGTAATCGAATACCGCTTCTACGTCAAGTCCTCCGGCACAGCCCACATACAGCTCGCCTTCGGTCTCCGAATCGAGGTTTATGAGTATCTCGCCATTGAGAAGCCCCGGTTTCAAAGCCCTTGCACCGGTCATCCCAGTTTCTTCGTCCACTGTGAAAAGAGCCTCTACCGGCCCGTGTTTCAACTCTTTGGACTCTAAAACAGACATTGCGACAGCCACTCCCAGACCGTTGTCCGCGCCGAGAGTAGTCCCGTTTGCCCTTACCCAGTCTCCGTCCACGTATGTTTCAATAGGGTCTTTTTCAAAATCATGCACCTTGTCGGCATTTTTCTGAGGCACCATGTCCAAATGAGCCTGAAGTATCACCCCTTTACGGTTTTCCATACCCGGAGTAGCCGGCTTGCGTATGATGACGTTGCCTGTTTCGTCTTTATAAGTCTCAAGCCCGAGCCCTTTCCCGAAGTTGTACATGAACTCAACCGCCTTTCCCTCTTTCTTGGAAGGACGCGGTATCTGAGTAAGCGAATAAAAATTCTTCCACACCGATTGTGGATTCAGATCTTTAATAGTCATAATATTTTATTTAATAACATTTGTTTATTGTCCAACGCAACAAAAATAGGAGTTAAAAATCACAACGGTGTTGCAAACAATATTGAACATCATTTCAACAGCCTTACAGGCATGGAAAGCGTCTCGCCCAGTTGGTAAAACGGTATGCGGCTCTGCGACAACAACGTCGTCCCGTCGGTCACTTTCACCACGGCCACCGCCGGCATCCTGTAAAACAGCACGAGGTCCGTCATTTTTTCACTCCCGGAAACTTCCGCGTCTGTTTTTCCGCCCTCGATTTCAAGCGTGGCCACCACAGGACGTCCGGACATATTGTCGCTCGGAAGCAATCCCGCCTCGTCCGAAATCCGGAACACTACATATACCTGACCATCGCCTTTCTTGGGAGAAAAATCAAAATTCATTCTCTGCACGGAATAATCCGTATAGCCGAGAAACATCGTCATGTACTGTTCCTCCAGACGGGTGATCTCCGCTATGGCAGCGCCGAGAGCCTCCCCGTCGAAAGTGGCATCGGTATCGCCGGTGATGATCTGTTCACGCTTTTCCCTCAGACGGAAGATGGCAGCGGCGGTCTCGGCGGCTTTTTTTTCAAGGCTCTTGGCCACAACCTGCGTCTGCTGCACGGAAACCCTCTCGTACACGCCGTCGCGCTCCTCCATCCGGTACAGCTCTACCGTTTCCGAAGAAAAATTGTTCCCCGAAGCGGCACCGGCGAACCCTCCCGCCGGAGACTGTGAAGGGAAACGCCAGATCTCAGGACGTTCCGAGAAGCCGCCAGGCAAAGAGACGAGACCCTGCGATGACAATTTCAGAAAATCTGCCGAAGTTATCGACGATGCCCCTGTATTTATCTCATACACCGCCGCCGGGTCGGCCTCCAAGTATGGCACCAGCCTTATACCGGTTACAGTGTATGTGGTCTTGTCTTCCAGCCTTGCCTCTACCCCGAGGTATTTCATGGCGTATTCGGCATACGGGCCGGCATGAAAGGCCTCCCTTACGGCCTCTACTTCCATGGAAACCGTGGTCGAAGGCAATGAATAGACGATTTTTCCCGGGGTTTTCCCGCTGGCACACAGCACAGACAAGGCCGCGGCCGAAAAAGACAGAATTATTTTCCTTAACATGATTCTCTCATTTAATTTTTCTTTTTGCGCGGAGGATAAAGCCCCGCTATGTTTTTCCAACGCTTATGGCTCCAGAGCCAATTGCAAGGATATTGTTTCACATCCGCTTCCAACATCTCGAAGTAACGTTTCATCACTGCTTCCGCCCCCATCGCCGAAGCATCCCCGCAAATCTCCTCGGGCACCATTACATACCGTCCCCTGGATTTGCGGAAATTGTGTAGGTAGACCACCGGCATCGCAAAACGCTCCGCAAGATTGGCCGCCCCCATTATCGCATCCGTCGGCAGCCCGAAAAACTCCCCTATATAATAAGGTGTGGCGGTGCCGTAAGGGTACTGGTCCACGAGAAAATGGTAAATCTTCCCTTCGTCGCGGTGCTTGACCATGTATCTCAATATGCCCCGGCTGTCTATGAACTGCGACGGCGAGCATTTCCCGTACGTGCGCGCCTTGATGGTGACCGCCTCCCAAAAATCGTTCCTTAACCGCTTGTAAGTCGTCGCAAAATCCGACTTGACGAACTCTCCCGAAGCCGTATACAGGTCCACTGCGGCGGGAAGCATCTCCCAATTGCCTGAATGACTGCACAGTACCATTACACCGCGGCCTTTGGAATGCAGTTTTTTAAGTATCTCCGGATTTTCGACCCTGACAAACCCTTTGCGCGACAGCCGGTCTCCGCTTTTGCCTACGCACCACACGAATTCGGCCACCAGATCCGCTATGTACCGGTAATAGTCCTTCTCAAGGCGGCGGCGCTCCCCGTCTCCCAGGCACGGCATGGCCGCCCTCAGATTGGTGTCGATGACTTCCTTCCTGTAGCCCACCACATTGCCGATAATCCATGCCGTAAAACGCGCACAGCAGTAATGCAGCCGCAAAGGGAAAAACGACAGCCCTCTCATCAACGCGAAAAGCGCATTTGGCCAAAAATCTTTCATAACTTGACAAAGATAGCAATTAGTCGCATATTTAAAAAAAATTTGTTTTGCTCTCGGCTTCTTCTTATTTTTGCCCTGTCGGGCAGAAATACTGTTGCGCATTTTTGTCCGTTTTAATTTGTTATTGCATTTGAAAAGCAATCAAAAAAATATTAACTAAAAATCTATTTTATGTTTAAAGGACATCCTAAAGGGTTATTGGCGGCCGCCTTATCGAATATGGGCGAACGCTTCGGCTACTACATCATGAATGCCGTGCTGGTACTCTTCCTGTGTTCAAAATTCGGACTCGACGGAGACAAGGCGGGCATTATCTACTCGGTATTCTATGCCGGAATCTACATTCTGAGCCTTGTCGGCGGTCTTATCGCGGATAGGACACAAAACTACAAAGGCACCATTTCCACAGGACTTATCGTCATGGCTGTCGGATATGTCATACTGTCTATTCCGATACTTGCCACTCCGCAGAACAGTTCATGGCTGTTGGTCGTAACATGCGCCGCACTGTTTTTCATCGCATTCGGTAACGGCCTGTTCAAAGGCAACCTGCAAGCCGTAGTCGGCCAGATGTACGACAACCTGGAAGCCGAGGCAGCAAAGAAAGGCGAAGAAGAACTCCGCATAGCAAAAAGCAAGCGCGACCCGGGATTCCAGATATTCTACGTATTCATCAACATCGGAGGCCTCATAGCACCTTTCGTCGCGCCGCTGCTCCGCAGTTTCTGGCTCAACTCAAACGGACTTAAATATGATGCAGCACTCCCTGAGCTATGCCATAAATTCATAAACGGCACCATCGGGGGCGAAATGGAAAACCTCAACACCTTGATGGCACAAGCCGGCGGCGACATTACCAACATGATGGCATCCTGCCAGAACTACTTGCAGATATTCAATGAAGGAGTTCACTACTCTTTCATCGCCTCAGTTGCAGCAATGCTCATTTCCCTGATAATATTCCTGATATTCAAGAAGGGCTTCCCTACTCCTGCAAAGAAGGCAGCAGCAGCCGTTGTAGAGTACACCCCTGAAGAAAAACGGATGATGGCAAGAGAAATCAAACAGCGCATGTATGCCCTGTTCGCTGTTCTCGGTATCGCTATCTTCTTCTGGTTTTCTTTCCACCAGAACGGCATGTCGCTCTCACTGTTCGCTAAAGACTTTGTAAAAACAGACGCGATCCCGCCTGAAATATGGCAGGCAGTCAATCCGTTCTTCGTGATTACACTCACGCCTATCATAATGGCTATTTTCAGCTCACTCACACGCCGCGGAAGGGAAATTTCCACGCCACGAAAGATTGCAATCGGCATGGGAATAGCAGCTTGCGCATACCTATTCCTGATGCTGTTCTCGATGATTCAGGGCTATCCGGCAGCAGACGTATTCAAGGCTGAGCCCGTAGCTGCACAGGAAGCTGCAAAAGCAGGATGGTGGGTCCTCATCGTAACATATTTCTTCCTGACAGTCGCAGAACTCTTCATATCTCCTCTCGGACTTTCATTCGTTTCGAAAGTCGCCCCTAAGAGCATGCTCGGTCTTTGTCAGGGCCTTTGGCTCGGCGCGACGGCTGTCGGCAACTTGCTCCTCTGGATCGGCCCGCTCCTTTATGCAAAGATTCCTATCTGGCAATGCTGGTGCGTATTCATGGCCGTATGCGTCATCTCCATGGGCGTGATGCTCGGCATGGTCAAATGGCTTGAAAGGGTAACGAAATAAAAATAACGTTAATAAACCTGAAACAAGGTAAAAAAGGAGGGGTTCCCCTCCTTTTTTGTTTCCGCCTTGCTTTTATGATTCTCCGCAAAAATTACCCCTGCCACCTGCTGACAATTTTTTTCGGGTACGCATTCTATGGCCACGCCCCGACTTAACTCCAATATACTGTTATGTATTGATATACAATAAATTATCATTGTAACAATGTTTTATAAGTGTGGATTCTGAGGGTTTAGGAAACCCTTGAAATCCACGCTGATTTTTTGATATACATATTGTTTATCGTTGATTTACAGCGAATTGCAAAAACAAAAGTTAAGTCGGGGCGTGGCCTTGGGTACACGACACCGTGTTGCTCGGCGCAACCGTTCCGCAATGTGAACGCCTGTGCTTGGCGGACAATCGACAATTGAAAATAGAGGATGCGCCGCACACGACGACACATCCTCTGATATTAAAAAACTGTTTAAACAGTTTTTTAAGTTTTTACCGCCTTGCGGTTTACTTATACAACGACACTGGACCCGAGTAGGTTACATAATGGACACTGCCGTCTTCAAAAGTAGCAACGAGCAGAAGACTGTAATTGCCATCCTCGTCTACTGCGACCTCAAGCGTACCGCTATTGAAAGCGATATTTCCCGTAGGTTCTCCTGCCGCGTCGATACCATAGTAATAACTGTACTCGTTTGTAAATGTTCCTGCTTTAGGATTTTCCTCATCCTCTGGATTGCCCAAAGTGTAAACGCCGACAGGAATACCTATGTTGGCTTCGTCACCTGTCCATGGAGCGGCATAGATATCTATGCTGTAATGGTCGGTGTCGTTCCTTTCGCCGTCCTTGACCTGATTGGAAATCTCTATGAAATAGTTGCCCAAAGTATCGGCTACTGCCTCAGGGTCTTCCTCATTCTTGGCAATATAAGTATAATACGACCCCGAAACCGTAACGGCCTCGCAAATCACATCATAGCATTCCTGAGCAACGGTAAACGAAAAGTTTTCACCATTGTACTCAACATTGACAACAGCTTCGCGAGACACGCCCTCCGTCATATTCGCAGAAACCGTAAAAGTAATCTCGTAGGCAGTAAGCGTATTGAAACCTGAGACCCACGAATCAGAGCAAGTAGGGTGAACTTCTTCCCCAAGAACAGGATTTTCTAAAAAATACGTTGCCGAAAATTCACCACCCTCAGCAGGTACTTCCACGATCGTATCAACTATGCTGAACTCTGCGGGTCCGGTTATTGGTCCTTCCTGACAGGAAACAGTACAGAAAGCAACGCCTGCAGTCAAAACCAAAGCCGCAGCCATGTTATTTAATATCTTTTTCATAATCATCTGTTTTACAAGTTATTAAAAGAAGTAACGGAGACTTATGAGCATCTGCCATGTATTGAATGTTGACGATACTTTGCCCCATGTAGGCGCCTCGAATGTGTACTTGCCGTCTTCGTATGTAAGTATCTGGTCTTTTTCCATCCAGTCGGTAAGTCCCCAATTCCTATTGAGGAGGTTTGCGATATTGTTGATATCAAGACCTATTTGGAATGTATTGGTCTTCCCCCCCACCTTGAAATGGATATCCTGGGTGAACTTGAAATTGAAACGGCTCTGCCATGGAGCTACAGCACCGCCCCTTTGGGAGTACTCACCTCTATGGCGGCTGAGATATTTGTCCGAACTGATGAAAGCTTCGAAAGCGTCCCTGTTTTCATCACTAGTGAACGGCATACCTGCCAACTCTTCCTGAGTAGGAATATAAATCAGATTGTTGGCACCGCCATCACCGGTAACATTGTTCATCGTGTATGAATAGCGGGTATATGAATATCCGCCAACATAGAAGTGGTTGTAACCTTCATAGAAGAGGCCGAAAGTAGTAGTACCCCTGTTGCCCTCCTTGATACGATAGCTGATGTTGGCGATGAAACGGTTAGGCGAAACATATGTAGCATACCCGAGTTCAGGGGTATTGGAACCGTTTACATTATATGTCATTGTATTGTACGCAGAAGTAATCTGGTCTCCGATAGCATCCGAAACGGTCTTCGAACCGCTATGAGTGTAAGCTGCCATCAATGACAGGCCGAAATCGAAATCCTTCTGGAGCTGTGCGGTTATCGAATAATAGTAACCGTTCACCGGACTGTTTGTTATGTAGTACGGATTGATGGCGCTTCCCATGGAGTTCGTAAAGCCTTCGCTAACCCATGATTTGCGCGGGGTAGGCTCGCCCGGAAGCTGTATGCCTCCTTCGACTTCGCTGATGCCAAGAAGATTCACATTCACTGAAGTAAGTTCATGGCTGTATATTCCTTCCAAAGAAGCCTTGATCCCGCCCGGGATACGGCCGTCCAATGCAAGGGATGTCTTCCATGTGGTAGGCATCACGAGATTCTTGTCAAGTATTGTAGGGTTGGTAGGAGAATACAGATCCTGAGACTGGAATGAACCTCCGTAAAGTTCCTCAAGTATGTCGCTCACATTGTTATTGAACCCAGGAGTGTTCTGGTTTGTGCCTGTAGCGTCCACATACTGCGCCTGCAGACAATTGCTGTTACCGGCCACGGATACTATCCACACAAACGGTATACGACCGGTATAGATACCCGTACCTCCGCGGAGGACAAGATCCCTGTTGCCGAGGATATCCCAATTGAAACCTATACGCGGCGATATGTTAAGACGCGCCTTAGGCATGTCCGATGTGGACAGACCGAAAATCGATGATTCAGGATGCGAATAAGTCAATGACAGGAACTCCTTGTTCACGTTGCCTGCAATAGAAGGATAGAACGGAAGCTCGAAACGCAGTCCGGCGGTCAGTTTGAAGTTGTCGCTGATAGTAAGCTCGTCCTGAACGTATGCAGAAGCCTGCATGTACTGGAAACTCGGGAAAACCTGCTGGAGGTCATCGCGGTTAGAGTGAGTGATGGCGAATGCCGCAGGCTTGCCCTTAGCCTTGAAATCTTCCCATGAATCATATACATAGTAGCCGAGACCTCCCTGCATGAACCCGTTCTTGGTGTCGTTCCATTCGAACTGGAGACCGGCAACAATGTTGTTGATGCCTTTGGTAATGCTTACTTCATCGGTAACCACCACCGTCTGAACATCGCGAAGGTTGCCATATGTGAATGGGTCCGGTCCGAACGAAGTGAGGACGGCCTTGTCACCGTTTTCTGTAGGATAAAGGATATCTACAGTAGGGAAGTTTCCGCCCACAAAGCTACGAGGCTCGTTCTGATGAGACCAGGTAACACGGAACATATTGTTCACGGTACCGTCAAGGAAACGGGAGTTGAGCTCGGCGGCAAGGGAGGTGAAGTTCTGCTCCTGGAAATACCTCGAACTCTCGAAATACATTGCATAGTCAGAAGTACGGCCATAAGCGTTTCTGTTGTATGGATTAGGCACCAATGGGTTTACGGATGACGAAGGATCCGAAGAATACTTGTTGTCTGTATGGCTGAAACGGATGTTAAACCTGTGGTCCTTGTTGATGTTCCAGTCTATGCGGGCCATGAGTTTCCAGTCTGGCGTACTGAGTGAATAGCCCTGGTACCTGCCCGGGTCGTAGCCGTATTCATCCATCAGGTACGACCTTACCTCGTCAAGGAAAGTAGCTGTAGGACGGGCTACGTTCGATCCCGGAGCCCAATTGTTACCGACCATTCCTGTCCCTTCGCTTGCGATCTTGTCCGATCCCGGCACATTGTCGGCGGCATATTCGAAATTGACGAAGAAGAACAGTTTGTTCTTCACGATAGGACCTCCGAGGCTGATACCTGTGGTATTGTTGAGGGACCTGCTGTTAGTAAGCTGGATATCACCTACGCGGTCGCCCTGCAACTGGTCGCTTGTAAAGTAGTTGTACAGGGAGAATGTCCACTCGTTGGAACCGCTCTTTGTGACAGCATTGATGGAGCCGCCGGTAAAACCAGACTGGCGTACGTCAAAAGGAGTGATGTTCACGGACATCTGCTCCAAAGCGTCCAAAGAAATAGGAGCTCCGCCGGCAGGAAGGTTGGAACCGATACCGAATGCATTGTTGAACGCGGCACCGTCCACTGTCATATATGAAGAACGGTAATTACCGCCACCGACAGCCAGACCGTTGGAAGTAACCGATGCCTGAGGCGTAAGGCGCATCACATCATTCATGCTCCTGCTTACAGTCGGAAGAGCTTCCATAGTCCTTTCATTGACAGCGGTACCGGCACCGGCCCTGTCTACATTCATGTTGGAATTGACCGCATCGGCGTAAGCAACGGCAGCTTCAAGTCCGAGGACCTCGACTTCCATCTTGAAATCCACAACCGTATTCTCTCCGACAGGAGCATACAGTCCGACAGTCTCCGAAGTGCGGTAACCGAGCATCTCTACTGTGATGGTGTACGGTCCGCCGGGAGTAATACCATTAAAACGGAAATTACCGTTTTTGTCAGAAATCGCCGTGTACTGTGTACCGGAAGGGGTATGAACGGCAATTACGGCAGCACCCGGTAGTGGCCCTGCCTCGTCTTTGACACTTCCACTGAAAGAAGCGGTAGTGACCTGTGCATACATGGCTATTGAGGCAAAAATCCCCACAACCATCGCAGTGAAACACTTAAATGCTTGTTTCATAATGTTTTGAATTAATTTAAGATTACGTTAGCGGAACAAAGGTAACACGAAAAAGAAAATTTTAAAATTTATTCAGATTAATTTTTTGTTAAAATTCGACATCGCTTTAAAATTTATAACAATTCTCCGTAAAATTACCCCCAAAAATCACGAACGTTGTAATTGTCACGGACAAAAAATTCCTTCCGTGCCCATAGGCTGTTCTTCCAAACGAGAGCCGGGCGAAGGTTTATTATTGCCGGGAAAGTGAACTAAATTATTGCGAATCACGAGCACTTTCCCTGCCTGCATTCCAGTACAATGCACACACAGGCCCATCTGGCGACCAACTCGCCGGGAAAGTGAACCATTTTCCTGTGAAAATCGTGCACTTCCCGGAAACTCAGCAGCAGGTGACAGGGGGCAGGGGGGGGGGTAATTTTGCGGAGAATCATAAAATTTATTATA
>JADIME010000053.1 GCA_017694935.1 Candidatus Merdivivens pullistercoris | reverse complement strand
CGGAGCAGTCCATCGGTGAGCCGTGCCTCGAAATCATCCAAATATCCGAGTTCTTTTTCTTCCATGATTCTTCTTAGTTTTTAAGAAGCTGTCTCAAATTTTCTGAGAGAAAATTTTAAACAACTTCTAAATTGCCGCGAATATAATAATTTAGGACGGTTTTGAAAATTGTCCGACGGGGAAACAGGGCTGTCTGTCGTACAGGATTTGTGCCCGATGATTTTATTTTCTTATCCTTGGTTTTACATATTTGTCTTTGGAAGAAGTGAATTGTATTCCCGGGACTCTTTCCGCCCAGGATGGCTCTGATGGATATTCCATAAACGAAATGAGGCTGAAATCATTGGCGTTTATGGCATAATACCGTGTCGAAGTTTCTGAATTAATCCTGACAGTCCAGTCTATGAGGTTGCCTATGATATAAATGCTCTCTTCTGTTGGGTCGAATGTGCAGTCGGCCGTATCGGAAGTACGGCAGGTTTTGTCAATGCCGCTTTCAGGTATGTACCCTATCCTGACCGTAACATAGCCGGGCATGCATACAGCGTACATCCTGTCATATGTGTCGGTAAAAAAAGCTATTGTACGCCTGTCTCCGAATTCGGTTATGAAAGCATGTTCAGGAACGACTCCTGACGGTAAATCTATAAGTCTGATATATGGCCTGCCCTTAACCATTTTTAAATGAAATAACTTGTCGGCAGCATCAATAATTATGTATCCCTCATCGTATTCTTTGCGCGTGCCTGGATTTCCCGACAAGCATTTTGGCGGAAAGGAAAAACCGGCTTCCGCCATGGCGGAAGTAAACATTTCACTCTTTTCCCTGAGTACATCATTCTTTTTCATGTCTATGAATTCTATTCCTCCGTTATCCTGTGCCATGCCGTCTGTCCATGCTTTCCCGCCGATTGTGCCGTTTCCGGAAATGAAGCGGAACGCATCGTCCGGCATTTCCAGATCGACCCGTCCGGAACAGCTTTCCATAAGAAAATATATTCCTGTTTTCTTACAGTTGATATCGGAAGGGTGGGAGTTGAAGAAAAAATTGTGTTCCAGCACTTCGTGTATGTTTACTGCCCGTCCGGAGACACTGTCGGGAAAACGGCCTTCTGAGTTTAGTTGCCGTGCATAGAACAACGGCAGTATCGAATCGAACCCTTTTTCCGTATAACGGTGACCTGCCCTGTCGATGAACTCCAGTTCATCCCCTTCTGTGCGTATCATTGCAAAATCTTCTATCACAGTGCTGTAGAGTGTAAAAGGGACATGAGAGGGAACTGCCGCGAAATATCTTATGAGCCAGGGAATCTGCCATGCCGCCAACATGGCAACCAGCAGCCAAAGGAATATTTTGCCGAAAATTTTCATTGTGCTTATAAAAATCATTAATTATAATCAATCCTGAACGCCTGCCTTGAACCGTAAGACAGAAAGCCATATAAGGGATGCCGAGAATATTACGGCAGCGCTTAGCCACGGTAAGAAAACGTTGTATGCTTCCGGTCCCGGAGCAAGGAAAAAGATTCTGAGCGCGAGCGCCGAGATAGCTATGTAGGCTATCCGCATTTTCCATGATGGCTCGATTATAATCCAAGAAGTGAAAATATATGCGCTGTATCCTCCGAGAATCCATGGCAGCATGCTTAAGAATATTCTTGATACCATTTCGTGAGGAAAGAGCCTTCCAAGCGGGAGTATGCCGGTGAGAGACATGGCCATGAAGCATATTGTAAGACAGCAAAGCCCGTATGCTATCATTACCGCCGTCGTTTTTAATATGCTGCAAGGAAGATGCAATGTGAGTTTCAGACATTTTTTCTGCATTTCAGGAACAAATTGTACTATGGCAAGGGCGAATCCGGCTGCCAAAGGAACATATCTGAGTATGTCCACGAATATTGCATCTCTTGTAACCATTACTTCCCAGATATGTCCGGCACCACGGAGCTCCACTGCACGAAAAGCCCCGCTTGCAGCGTATGCGGCAAAACCGATCATTACCGTAAGGCAAACGAGCAGATACCATCTTGTCTTTATCCACTCCTTGAATATCAATGCTTTTGTCATATCTTGTCTTTCTTTCGACTTATTAATTATCAGTATTTTCCTGTCATGGAAATGAAGGCGTCTTCCAGAGTGGCCTTTTTGTCGGATAGTTGTCCGAAACGGATATTGTTTCCGGCAAGAAGTGCCGCAACCTCGTTTTTACGTAAAAATGAGCCGAATTCAAGCCTTCCTTTTATTGAATACGGATGATAGATTCCCGGAATGTCCGATTCCGGCACTCTGTCCGTCTCGCAGGAGTAGAGCCGGAAGTTGTCGAGTATCTCTTTTGTCGGGCACTGTATGAGTATTTTTCCGTAATCCATTATGATACAGTCATCCACAAGTCTTTCCATGTCCTGTATTATATGGGATGTAAGGAAGACCGTCTTACCTTCTGCTTTGGCATATTCACGCAGATAGTCGACGAAAAGCCTTCTGTATCCGGGGTCGAGCCCGAGGGAAAAATCATCAAGCACTAAAAGATCCGGGTTTTGCGCGAGTATGAGTCCAAGTGCGACCTGTGATCGCTGTCCGCAGGACATGCGCGAAATCCTCTGCCCCGGAGCTACTTTCAGTTTTCCTATCAATTCATAATAAGCCTCTTTTTTCCATTTTGGATAAAAGGCAGAGTAAAATCTTTCTATTTCCTTGATTGTCATGAATTCATACTGTACGTGCCCTTCTATGAGAAGGCCTATTTTCGCCTTTGTGCCAGGCCTCATTTTCCTGATGTCTTCTCCGAATATCATGCATTTTCCGTTGCGCGGCTCCAGATATCCGCTCAATATGTTTATGGTAGTTGTTTTCCCGGTCCCGTTTTTGCCGAGCAGTCCGAGAATGTGTCCTTTAGGTACACCAAAAGAAAGATTTTCATAAATCATCCTTTTCCCATAATAATGTGACAGATTCCTGCATTCGATGATATTTTCCATATTAATTAATTTACAATGCAAAATTACTGTATGTCCGAAAGTCGCAGATTAGTTATTTATGATGGTTTTTTCCCATATTTTAATCATATTTAAGGATTGTCGCCGCAGCCGGGCCGCTATAATTTTGCAGCCCTTATGAGATTTGCGGCAATACATATCCTGGAGAAGTTTCTGCTTGTGTACTGTGTCCTTTGCATGGACATGCAGCTGTCCCGTGCGGATGTCGATGACAGACACGTGTTTTCAATATCGGTCGTTGATAAGGTTACTGGTGAGCCTTTGGTCTATCCGAATTGTTTTCTCCGCTCTGAAGAAGGCGGGCGCAAGTTGGTGGCCGGAGGAGATATGCACGGAGTCTGCCGGTTCTACAATCTTCCGGACGGAGTCTATGGAATCACGGTCCGTTATATGGGAGAAATGTACGATTGCGGTAAAATGACGGTAAAATCCGGGCTTTCGGCCTTTACGGTGAAAATAAATATCAAACCTATACTGATAGACGAGGCTGTGGTCATTGCTACGGAGCCGAGAGGAAGTGTCACCAAATCCGTCATAGGAGTCGATGCCATGAAACATCTCCAGCCTTCGAGCATAGCCGATGTCCTTGAGTTGATTCCAGGCGGGCGGGCTACGGACCCGGCCTTTTCGTCTGCCCAGATAGTTTCTCTGAGGGAAGCTTCTGTTCCCGGAAGCAATTATACCACAAGTTCTCTCGGAACACAGTTCACCATGGATGGCATACCTTTAAGTACAAATGCCAATCTTCAGTCCACACCTGCATACAGCAGTTACGGCGGTTCGTTCGTAAATCAGGGAGTTGACATGCGTTCGATATCTGCCGACGATATTGAATCCGTCGAGGTGGTGCGTGGCATAGCCTCGGCTGAATACGGCGACCTTACCAGCGGAATGGTGAACATAAAGCGCAGGCGGGGAGGTCGTGACCTGACTGCCCGTTTCAAATCCGATATGAAAAGCAAACTTTTTTATGTAGGAAAAGGTTTCGAGACATCCGGAACGAAAGATCCTGTAAAAATCAATATCGGTGCAGGCTATTTGGACGCCAAGGCCGATCCCCGCAATACAAGGCAGAACTACAGACGGCTGTCGGCTTCGTTCAGGGTGAACAGAAGTTGGACAGGGAATGATGATTTCGTATTTTCTGCCGGCGGTTCTTTCGATTATTCCGGTTCTTTCGACAATGCCAAATCGGACCTGAATCTGGACTTCGGAACGCACGGTCCGGTAGAACGCTATAAATCACAGTACAACAGGTTCGCCCTTTCCGGAGATTTCAGGCTGTCTTCCCGCAGGAACGGATTTTTCAGACGTTTCGATTTAAAGGCGGCCGTATCTGCCGACATGGATGTGATTGACAGGTGGAAATATGTGGCCCTCGGGAGCGAAGTGCCGCTTTCGACGGCAAGGGAGGAGGGAGAATACAATGTCGAAGCCCTTCCGGCAAAATATGAGGCCTCTATGAAAATAGAAGGTATTCCGTTCAATGCTTTTCTTAAAAGTACGGCGCATTTCAGGTTCGGCGGCCCGAAATTCGGCAATAATCTGCTTGCCGGTGCGGAATGGAGCATGGACAAGAACTATGGGCGGGGCCTGGTTTTCGATGTTACAAGGCCGTTTTCCCCGGACATGAACGTGAGGCCCCGCGCTTTCAATTCCATTCCGGCCATGCATCAGTTTTCGTTATATGCTGAAGACAATATGAACATTGTGCTTGGAGGCGGTTTCAGGCTGGACGCCATGTTGGGGCTAAGGGCATCGATGTTGTTGAATTTGTCCGGTGCATACGACCTCAGCCGCAAGGTCTTTGCGGATCCGAGGGTGAATGCGACTTTGTATTTTCCGTCCTTCGACTTGGACGGGGGCCCTTTTGAAGTGTCATTGTCGGGAGGTTTCGGCATGCATACCAAATTCCCGACATTGGACTATCTGTATCCCGAGTATATTTACTACGATATTCCTCAAATGAACTTCTGGCCGGCTGATCCTGAAAAACGTCTTATCAACCTGAAAGTGTTCAAAATAGATCCTGTCAATCACGCCCTTGATGCAGCAACCAATCTGAAATGGGAAATAAGAGGGGATTTTTCATGGAAAGACAACAGCCTGTCTGTTACCTATTTCCGTGAGGATATGACTTCCGGTTTCAGATATCAGGGCCGCCTTGTCACTTTCGTTACCAAGGACTATGACGAGCAGTCGGTCGATCCGTCACAGCTTACCGGACCTCCGGACCTTTCGAACGTGCCATACGTGCTCGATACACTGCTTACTACATACAGTGTCCCGGACAATGGAAGCCGGACATTGAAAGAAGGGGTGGAGTTCAGTTTCGTTTCTGCAAGGATACGTCCAATCAAGACCCGTATCATCGTGACAGGGGCGTGGTTCAGGACTGTCTACCGCAACAGCCTTCCTGATTTTTACCGCCCGCTTTCCAATGTCGGAGGAAAAACCTATCCGTATATAGGATATTATGCCGAAACGGACGGATACCTGAGGGAAATGTTCAATACCAATTTTACTTTCGATACGCAGATCCCCCGTCTCGGACTGATTTTCACTACCTCCTTCCAATGCCTTTGGTTTACCGGAAGCCAGACACTTTACGTAAATCCGTATCCGGAGTATTATATAGACAATTCGGGAACCTGGCACGAGTTTACGGACGAGTCGGCGGAAAACGATTTGCTCGCTCAATTGATTCAGGACAGCGACCCTTCGGTATTCAGATACAATACGGTCCCTTTCAGTATGAATGTCAACTTGAAAGTTACCAAAACCCTTTTCCGCGACAAATTGTCCTTGTCCGTTTTTGTCAATAAGATTCTGGATGTGACCCCTGCGTACCGGACTTCGGCCGGAGTGCTTGTGCGCCGCAGTGTCCAGCCGTATTTCGGAATGGAACTTAATTTTAAAATATGACACGTTAAAATATGCCACGCCATGGGAAGGTTGAAAATAGGAAATGTCTTAAAATATAAGGCGGCGGTTTTGGCCGTCTGCATGTTGACGTCCGCAGGTTGCGCGAGGCTCGATGAGGAGTCTGTTTTTACGGAAGTGGATATCGAACTCGTGTTGCCTGACGGACGTAATGCCGTACTGCTCACTGTAGAAGGCGATGAAAATGTATCGTTTTTCCGTAATCTGAATACGAAGGAAAACTATGCCTATCCGCGTTTTGTGAACTGCCGCGGGTCGATGCGTGTGCAGAAAGGTGTATATCTGCTCGGTTTCGACGCCTTGGCGGATTTCGGCGACGGTACGGTGAGAAGGGTCAGGAGCGCTTCACACCGCCAGCTTGCCGATGCCGTATACCTGATCGGAGACAAGGAAACACTTGTGTTGAAACTTACTTATCTGAATTGATATGAAAGATGTAGTCAGGATATTGTCTGTGGCGTTTTCTGTTTGCCAAGCATTGTTTTGCTACGGACAGACGGCTTCGGATACGGTGGATGTAAATGAAAAGACCTTTATGTTGTCCGGTCCCGGAGCGGTTTTCGGAAAGGGCATTTATGAGGCATCTCCGGCCGCTTCCCTGTACCGTTACGGCGTTTCATATACCGAGATAGGGGCCTCGTACAGGATGAGGGACGAGAATGAGGCTTTGCTGATGCAGCTCGGCGACCGTTTCGATGCCGGTGCTTTCACGGCGGACTCCTGGCTCAGGCTTGACTCTGCCTCGGCGGCTTTCGCATCTGTCGAATATGTGAACGGGCGCACGGCCGGCGTGCTTTGGAACTCTTCTTCCGATTTTCTCCTGCTGTATCCTTATGTTACGGCGGATACGGTAGGGGGCAGCCTTTCGTATGAAAAATATTTTTTCTCCGGAGGATATTCGCGCCGCGACGGGGTTGTCAGTTATGGCGTTTATGGCTCATATCGTGCACTTCATGAGTATCGTCGGATTGATCCGCGTCCCCGCAATATTACTTCTGATTTCAAGGCGGCTGTTTCCGCCGGCTGTTCTTTCGGAGAATATATTCTTGAAGCCGCTTTCTCCGTAAGGCTGTACAGGCAGATATCCGATGTGGATTTCTACGACCCGTCCGGGGCAAATACTTCCGAGATTCCGATGACGGGACTCGGTACTTATTATGAGCGGTTTTCAGGGACGGGAGCCTATCTCGGGACCTATCACAAGGGAAATGGTTACTGTGTATCCATAGGGCTTGTTCCCGAAAACCGCCGGGGTTGGCTGGCGGGTGCGGAATATGATGTTCTGACAATCGGAAGGCTGCTCAGCAATCAGAACGATGTGCCGATTACATCTCTTTCGCTTTCCTCCCTGTCGCTTTATGCTGCGTACAGGGGAGACAGCTTGGGAGTTTACGTACAGGGCCGTCTCGGGCAGAGGCTTGGTTATGAGAATGTAATAGACAACGGTTCTTCCAACATGTTCAATGTGCTCGGAAGTTTTGGGATGTATCTGTCAAAGAGTTTTTCCGTAATTGCCGGCGGATACCGGGAGTGGAAGCGGGGTTCTGCCTTATGGTCCGTTTCTCCGGAAGCAGGCTGGAGGTCGTTCTTGTCCGAGTATCTGTATCCACGCAGGGTCATGGATTGCGGCGGCGTATCTTTTCGTTTTCCGGTAAGTTTTACGGTTGTAAAGGGGCCTTGGCTTATAAGGGCGGGGCTTTCTCCGGAGGCTTATGTCTCTACCGGCGGAACTCTGGACATTTCCCCTTTGGGGGCCGAGGCTGCCATGACAGAGATGGTCGGGGCCGTATTTTCGACATTGTCCTCCTCTGCTTACGGCGGCAGGGCTTCGTTAAGGCTACAGCGTTCCCTAAACCGGACGATGGCCGTTTTCATCCGTGCGGATTATGGTTTTTTCCGTTATTCTTCCGGCAATGTCCGGAATCGGGCAGATATTAAAATAGGGATATGTTTTTAAAATATGTTCAATCAATTAAAATATTTTTAAAATGAAAAAATTACTTTTGTTTTCAGCGATTGCCTTCCTTTTTACAGGATGTACGAAGGAAATTGAAAAACCGACTGTCGGGTTTGAACCGGACGAACTGACATTTACTGCCGATGGAGGGACTTTGTCTTTAAAGATAATCACTTCCGGCGAATGGTCCGTCGATCCAGGCTCTGCCGGATGGCTGACATTCGTTCCGGCTTCAGGTTCCGGAGATGCGACTGTCGAGGTTACGGCTGCGGCTTATGCCGATGCTACGGACCGTACGGCTTCTGTCAAGGTCGTTTCTGTGAACGAAGGAGGTTCTGCGGAAGGCAGTCTGACGGTGGTACAATCCCGCAAGACACCTCCGGTACAGCCTCAGGTACGGGAAATTACTGTCAGGGCACGCGGCGGGGAAGTTACGCTTGATGCTCCGCAAGGATATTCTTACGTAGTGGCCGTCCCGTCCGCTATCGATTGGATTACGGTCGGAGAGCAGGGGCAGGATACCTTTGTCCTTGTGTTTAGGGAAAATGCATCGGAAGAAGACCGCACTGCCTCGGTACAGTTGGTAAACAGCGAGGGAGAGACGTTGATGACACTCGACATCACCCAAAGCTGGCGCAACGTCTTCCCAGGCGAATTTCTTATAGAAGAACTTTTCTATACGAGCAATATAGTCGAGGAAACGGGCAGTCCGGACAGGTACCATGGTGATCAATACATAAAGATAACCAACAATACCGATGAACTTCTGTATGCCGACGGCCTGATGGTCATGGAAGCGAAAATCAATTCCGCCCAGGATGTCACGTACACTCCGGATGTACGTCCCGAGTCTTGCGGAGTGCAGGCCATCTATGTAGTGCCGGGCAATGGTACGGATGTTCCTGTCGAACCTCATGGGTCTCTGCTGATTGTGAACAATGCACAGAATCACAAGGCTACGAATCCGAATTCTTTCGATCTTACCGGCGCGGATTTCGAGTGGTATGACGAATCTACCAATTCTGCTTACCTCGATGTGGATAATCCCGATGTTCCGAATATGGATAAATGGTTTTGCTACACCATGACAGTATGGTCCATGCATGACAGGGGCTTTTGCGGTTATTGCATAGCCATGCCTCCGGCAGGTACTGAGATGAATACTTACCTTGAAAATTACCGTTGGGAGGGGCAGTACATACTCCAGACCGCAGCAGGGGATTTCACGATGGATGTCACCAATGCTTACCTTGTTCCGAATTCATGGGTGCTCGATGCTGTCAACCTGAGTGTTGAAGAAGTTTTTTATACTCTTTCGTTCGATACATCCCTTGATGCAGGCTATACATATTGCGGTACTACCAACCTTGATCCCGGACGTTACGGCAAGGCAGTCATAAGAAAGAAGGACGGAAACGGTTATCTTGTCGATACCAACAACTCTGCGTCGGATTTCATTCCGAATACCACTCCGTCCCTTGCCGAATAGAAGCTGTTCTGGAAGGTTTTATTGAATTATGAAAATCCAAACGACGGCCATGCCCGGACATCAACCGGCATGGCCATCGGTGTTTATCGGGCAATATGTGCCCTCGTGGAAGTAGCTTCGCTATTTCAGAGTCATGCTTTTCCAGGCGGACTGCATTTCGGCGCTTGTCGCTATTACCGGAGTCTGTAGCTTTTCATTTGTGAGGAAGGCTTCCTTACGGACATTGTCTTTGAGGTATTCGGCGAGTTCCCCGTAATTTACCTGTCCCTTCGTTTCCTGAAGTTTTTTCAAAAGATAATAGGTGAAAAGCCCGTGCGACTTGTCTTCAAACGGCATTGCCGTTTCGTCTCCGGAGGCAGCCGAGAAAACCACAGTGCGCCCTTCGAGTTTTTCCCGCTTTGCCTCACGCGCTATTCCGCGGGCTGCCACGAGCATAGAGCCTTCCCTGTCGGCTCCGCTGAAACATGCGTCCAGGAAATACGTTACGCTCGTCGCCTGCGATTGTGCCAATGCCTTGTACAACTTGTTAAGGCTGTAGCAGGTTTCGCTGTTCGTCCCTTTTCCGTCCGTAGGGACTATGTAGGCTTCGGCCGTTTTTTCATCGGGTATGCCGTGCCCGCAATAATACACTATGGCCTTTGCGTTTTCGAAGATGCTCATGGCCTGCACCATTTTGTCTACGCCTCCAGATATCACCCCGGCGGTCGCATCCTTGTACAGCCAGACCTGCCTTTCCGGGATTCCCAGTGTCTTTATGCAATATTCCCTGAACACTTCGCCGTCGTGGAGGGCGTATTTTACATTGTCGACATACGAATAGTTTTCATTCGCTATGATTAGGACGAATGTGTTTTCCGCCTTTTGCGATGTTACCGGAATATTGATGTCCACATCGGATTTTTTTATTACGGCATTTTCCTTGGATTTTCCTGAAACGGCTCCCGGGCTGTCTGTCTCTATCTTTTGGGCTACGGCATCGGCAAGCAGTTCATAATCGAGGTTTTTGTCCCCGATGTTGGCCGGGTCGTGCAATGCTTCCGAAATATCGTCGTAGTCGAAAGATACGTCCCTCTTGAATTCGTCCATTATCTTCCGGCACAATTCTATGGTCTTGACCGAGACATCTTCTCCGTAATAAAACCCGAGGGCGCTTTTCCCTGTTTGCGAATAATCGTATGTCCTGATGATGTCGCCGTTGAGGTTCTTTATCGTAAATGACAGCTCCAAATCTATCTTTCCGGTAGAAAAAGGCATGCCGAGCAAGTTGCCGATGAACAGAGTGCCTCCGGAAAGGATAGGGAACAGCAACCCTGATTTCAGGTGGAATTTTTCGCATTTGACCTCTAAGGTGCCTAACGGTTTTTCTCCCTCTTTCATTATGTTCCGCTCTACTTCGCTGTTGACTACATTGTTGATGAACTGGGCGTTGCCTCCCAATACATTGACATACGAATAATCATATTCCAGAGTCGGTATTTTATTCGGAATCGGGTCGTATTGTGCCTGTTCCATCCCGGCCTTGTAGGTCGAGCATGCGGTTGCCGCAGCACATAGTGCCAGACAGATTAAGATTATTTTAGAAGTTGTTTAAAATTTTCTCTCAGAAAATTTGAGACAGCTTCTTAAAAACTAAGAAGAATCATGGAAGAAAAAGAACTCGGATATTTGGATGATTTCGAGGCACGGCTCACCGATGGACTGCTCCG
>JADIME010000052.1 GCA_017694935.1 Candidatus Merdivivens pullistercoris | reverse complement strand
TATCCCTCAGGTCTCGTAAAATGCTGTTCACTTTCGAATGTCCACCGGACATTCTCATAAACCGTTCACGACCCGTTCACGAGGCCACGGGCGGCCACGCTGTCCGTGGCAATTACTGCATACACAATCATATGGGGGGGATAATTTTGCGGATAATCATAAAAAATTTTAGACAGCTTCTGGAAATGCCTTTTACAGAAGCTGTCGCCCAAAAGGGCAGTTTCTTCCATTCAATAGGTGGTAGTAAAAGATTAGTCTGAAGGCTTTGGCAGAGCGTGGCCGGCCGCGGCCTCGTGAGCGGCTCCCGAAGGAACTTTGTTCCTAAGGGTGGATGGAGCGAAGCGGAACTCTGCCAGAGCCTTCAGACTAATCTTTTACCGCTATGATATCATCTACAATATACTTCTGCATCCCTCTCCATGGCAAGGCGCCAAGGTATTCCTTGTAGTGGAGTTCGACTTCGCGTCCGCTGCATCTCATGAGTGAATCGGCTATCGTCTTGTCGGTTATCGAGAATTCGAATTCGTAGGACTGGATGGAGGTGGTGTTGTTCCTTCCGGTAAAGCCGGCCTGTATGACTTTGCCTTCGTATGTCTTGAAAACATAGCCTTTGTATACGACAAAGTTCAGGTTTCCGGCTTTTACCCCTTCCCCGAATACGAAGTAAAACTTAAAGTATATGAAGGCAGCCAATGCGATAACGGCAATCACCGAAACGATGGTGACGATTTTTCTTTTTACTGGTTTCATTGTCTATTGAGTTTGATGTTGTTCCTGTGCCTTTCGCTGTCTCTTGCCGTTTTCTTGGCGAAACTCCTCTCAAGGGCTTCGCTCAGATCCGTCCCGGTCTGGTTGGCAAGGCAGGCAAGTACCCAAAACACATCGGCCATTTCTTCGGAAGGATCCTGGTTTTCACCGGGTTTGAAGGACTGTTCCCCGTATTTTCTTGCCATGACCCTTGCGAGTTCCCCGACTTCTTCTGTGAGTACTGCCATGTTGGTCAGTTCGTTGAAATACCTTACCCCGTACTGTTTTATCCAACGGTCTATCCTTTGCTGGGCATCCCTGAGCCCTATTCCTTTTGCCTGATGCCAAAGAGGGCCGTGCCCGTGCCCTATGGCCATGTCTTTCCCGGCGATTATCGACAAAGTTACATAATCTTTGGCATATTGCACCGAATTTTCCATGCAAAATCCTTTGGCAAGGAAGGTGGCTATGGCAGAAGACAGGGTGCAGCCGGTACCGTGCGTGTTAGGAGTGTCTATCTTTTTGCCGTGGAACAGGACTGTGCGGCCGTTATTGTACAGTACATCGGTCATCCCGTCTCCCTCGGAGTGTCCTCCTTTTACCAATACGGAGCATCCGTAGCGTTCTCCGAGCGATTCGGCGGCCTGTTCCATCTCTTTGATGCCGGCGACTGTTTTTCCTGTCAGTGTGCTGCATTCCTGGAGATTTGGGGTTATGAGACCGGCTTTCGGAAACAATGTGCCGACGATTTGTTCCATTGCCCCTTCGGCCATCAGGCCGCAGCCGCTTGTGGAGACCATTACCGGATCGAACACCACGTGTGGGGGACGGTGTTTTTCCAAGGAGGCGGCAATTGCGCGGGCTTCTTCCGGAGTGTTCACCATGCCTATTTTGACTGCATCCGGGGCCAGATCGCAGAATACTGCCTCAAGCTGGGCCGAAACCATGCCGGCCGGCACGGGATGTATGCCGTAGACACCTTCCGTGTTCTGTGCCGTGATGGCTGTTATGACTGATGCGGCGTATGCGTCAAGGGCGGAAACCGTCTTTATGTCAGCCTGTATTCCGGCTCCTCCGGACGAGTCGGAACCGGCTATGGTAAGTACTATGGGGTATTTTCTTGTCATTTTTGAAAATTTTATTGAAGCAGATTTTTTATTTTTAGAAAATTCCCGACCGGATTTTCCCAAATATATCCGAGCATTGCGGCTCCGGCGAAACCGGTTTCAACGAGCCGGATGATGTTGTCGCCGTTTATCCCTCCCAATGCTATGACATTGTCTCCAAGGGTGCCGTTCTTGAATGCTCCGGATAATTCAGGCAATGAAAATGCGGAGCGGTAGCCTTGTTTCGATATGCTGTCGAAAACTGGACTGAGGAATACGTAGTCGCAGATCCCTCCGTAATGCGAGGCTTCGCTTACCGAATGGCAGGAGCGGCCTACGGTCATTTTCTCGAATCCTTTCGGGATGCCGTCGTAAGAGGAATTGAGATGGATGCCGTTCAGTCCGTACTCATCCGCTAAATGAAAATGGCTGTGGATGATCAGCCTCCGGCGATATTTTGGAGCGATGCTTTCTATCAGTTGCCGCATTTCCGGTTCACTGCATCCCGGCTTTCGGAGGTGCAGGGATTCAAGCCCTGTGTCAAAAAGCCTTTCGATGCAGTCCGTCTCGCCGTCGAAAAAGTCCGGAAGAGTGATTATGGTCAGAAGGAAGTCCATGAGATTGCATACTTTTGGATATTGTTGAACCATTCTGTTTCGTTTTCACATGTATTTGCCATTCTTTCAGAGTATTCAAAAATTTTACGCACTTGTGCATGGGTTGGAATACCTGATGCTTGATAACTGTCTTCAAGCATTTTCTGAAAAACATTAAGATTCATTGGCACGATAACAGATTTGCCTCCGTAATATGATATGTTTATTTTGTGGAGTGCGTAGAAATGTGCTATACAGGCATTATTTATATGCGGGGCAATGAATAGACAATAACAAGGCTTTTTTGTTTTATTTTTGATTTTTCCAAGATGTCGACTAACAGACTCTCCTTCTGTTTCATATTGTTTTTGACCGCTTGCCATTGTGACTTCTACAATTAACAAGTAATCATCGTAGTCGCAAATAATGTCAGCCATATTGCCTTGAGCTGTTGACATGGGTTTTCCGAAGTCATCAAAATTAAGATTGGCTTTTATATTACCCCCGTCAAGCATTGTCATTGCTCTCCATGTGTTCCACTCTAATATTAGTGGGGCATCATACAACTTGTTTTCTGATATTTGTCTAAAAGTATGTTGTATGTCATCATAAAGTTTATAGTTTTTGATTTCAGAAATTTGTTTATCCAAAATTTCTGATTTCCTCTTTTCAATTTCATTATTCAATAAATTTTTCAAATAAGCTGTGTCCTGCTTGCCACTGATTGTTATTTGTGGAAATTCAGTGCGTAATTTTTTTATTAGGCCGTATTTGTCATCTGTTAAAAGTCTGGGCAAAGTCGTATCTCCGAGGTATTCTTTGTATAGTGTTTCATTGTCGATGAAACAAGGGTCTCGTGGGGTATTTTCCAATATATAATCGACATCCTCTATCCGTTCAGGGACAATGCTTATGGATTTCCCTATATGCGATACATTTATAAGACCGGTAGCACGAAGGTAACGGAAACATGCATCAGCGTAATCGCGCATATTGCGAGATTGTGTTTCAAGAAATCTGTTTAATGAGGTATCATTGCTTTCACGTGTTCTTGTCTCGCCTTTTTCTATTTTTTCTGCGTAAATATACTTTAATTCATTTTTTATATATTCACTTTTGAATGATTTGTAATTTGAGTTGTTTCTTAACTTGGCTTTACGGTATTCTGTTATTTTGTGTACAATTGTGTCAAATTTATGCCAGTCTGTCAATTGCATCCCGAATATTTGCAATTCGTCAAACTTTAAAGTTCCCATCGTCCGTATCATACGCAGCAATTCAAGATATGGTTTAACGCAGAATCGAGCGGCTTTTAGAGTAGGCTTGTGGTATGGGGACGGTATTTGAAATTTTAATAATTGCCTAAGGAATATTTCTTCCGTCCTAGCCGATGTAATAAGTGCTTTTCCTGCCGGAGTCAATCCTATTTTCGGAGAAAGTGTTATGAATCCGAGAGATTTAGGGGCTCGGTTGATGCGGTCTCTTGCACTGAAGGCGGGATCTTTTTCTCCTTTTCCATTGAAATACTGCTCGTCTTTCAGTATTTCCATGAATCTTTTCTGTGTCTCCGCATTCCATTTTTCCCCGTTAAAATGCTTGATAAGCAATTTTATTTCAGGAATCATTTTTTCCGGTGTCCTTGGGGATGTCGTAACAAACAACAATTGACTATTTATTTTTGCCATAAGGTTTTCTTGCTTCAAATAATCTTAGTTGATTCAGTTCTGCTTCAAGGTAACGATGTTTGTAAGTATTGACATGACTGTCAACCCAGCATTTTTTATAGTTCGTTACGATGATGTGTATGGATGCGGATTTAAATCTGTTTTTTATATTGACTGCATATTTTTTTTGATATTCATCAATGATGTATCCTTTATAAAGATCCTCTGTCAGCGGAGTTTTTCCAATGACCATTAATGTTTTACATGATAGATTCCTGAAATCGGCTGCAAGTTTCCTGTGGTTGTTTTCGTTGAAGCCATCCCGATATTCTTCATTGCCATAGTCGGAAAAAATGCAGTCGTATGGGGGATCAAGAAAGATAAAATCATTTTCTTTACTCATGTTGAATATCTTGCCATAATCAGTACTGTATATATCGGTTTGTTGTAGAAGTCTGTGGTGGGATTCAGTTACGCTTCTTGTATTCAGGTGGGCATATCTTCCGAAAGGTACATTGAATTCGCCCCTGGAATTATATCTTATCATCCCCGAGTAGGCAGTCTTGTTTATATAATAATACAGCAATGCATCGGAGTATTTTTTCCGTGTAATTCCATTAAACATGTCCCTTAATTCATAATATAATGCTTCGTTTTTGTCTTCTACACGTTTATATGGCGATGCGGCTTTTAAAGCTTCGAATTTTTTCCTGTTTGCCGTATATAATAGTTCAATGTCGTCAAGCTCTTTTCTGAGAGACGGGTAATCGTCCTTTACGCCCCTGTAAAAATCCATTAGTTTGGAATTTATGTCGTTTATTATGGCTTTTTGGGGTTCAAGGTGAAAGAAAAGTGCGCCTCCGCCAAAAAAAGGTTCGATATATCTTCCTGAAAAATCAGGGATATACCACATAATGTTGGGAATTTCTTTGGATTTTCCCCCTCTGTATTTCAGCATTGGTTTCATATTCTGCTATATTATCCAAATTACAAAAATAGTGAATTTTATAATTCAACTACTGTGGCTACACCTGCGAGTGTGTCGTAAATCCAGAGCCTGCCGCAGAGGAGAGAGCCGAGACCGCAGACGAGTTTTATCGTTTCGGCGGCCTGGCAGCAGCCTGTAATCCCGGGGACAGGGCCGAGGACGGCTTTCGCCGCGGCAGTTTTCCCGTTGTTTTCGTGAGAGGTCTCCCTGTTGTCCTTGTTACGGTCATGAACCGTTTCCCTGCTGCCGTCAAGGGAGGCTCCCCTGTCCGCCTCGGGAAACAGGTCGCGGTAAGTCCACATCCTGCCCTTTGCCGGATCCGTATGGCAAAGTACGCTTACATATCCGCAGGTGTCGCTGACGGCACCGTAGATGTAAGGTTTTCCGTAGGCTTCGCAGATGTCGCTGACAAGGTATCTGGTCGGAAAATTGTCACAGCCGTCGATAATTATGTCATAGTCCCGGATGATCCCGTAGGCATTTTCTCTGTCGAGCATGAAAGGGTAGGGGGTCACGGTGATTCCGCCGTTGAGCCGTTCCAGCCTTACGGCGGCGCATTCGGCTTTGTTCATGCCGCACAGGCTTTCATCATAAAGTATCTGGCGGTGCAGGTTTGTCGGGTTTACAGTATCCCCGTCTACGATGCCTATCTTTCCGACACCGGCTCCGGCAAGGTACAAAGATGCGGGAGAGCCGAGCCCTCCTGCACCTATTATGAGGACGGATGCCTTTTCCAAGGCTTCCTGCCCTTTTTCCCCGAAACCCGGAACGGATTTCTGCCGGTCGTATCTGCCTGTCATGCCGCGGCTCCCTTGCCGGCACAGCCGGTATCTGCTGCATCGAATGAACTGTCCCAGTCCTTCCATACAGGTTCGACGCCTTCTTTCCTTAATGCCTCGGCGACCTCCACGGCTGTGCGTTCGTCATTGACATGGAACTGTTCAAGAGCCTGTGGATAACTGTAGTATCCGCCCGGGTCGGTCTTGCTTTCGGCGCTCATGGTAGTCACTCCGAGCCTTGCCATGTTGTCACGGAAGCGTGCGCTTTCACGGGTAGAGTAGGAGATGTCCACATCGTGGTCGAATATCCTCATGGCGAATGTAAGCTGTGCCAGTTCGCGGTCGCTCATTATGACGTTAGGCTCGAAACCGCCGTTTTCCGCCGGGCGCATCCGTGGAAAATTGACACTGTATTTTGTTTTCCAGTAATGTTTCTGCAAATAGCGGAGATGCCTTGCCATCATCGTGACATCGGTGCGCCACTCTTTTTCAAGCCCTATCAGCACGCCCATGCCTATCGAGTGTACGCCAGCCTGTCCCATCCTGTCGAATCCGTCCACCCTCCATTGGAAGTCGGCCTTTTTACCCCGCGGGTGATAGATGTTGTAGTTGGCGGCGTTGTAGGTTTCCTGAAAGCAGATGACCCCGTTCATCCCGTGTCTTCTCAGTTCGGAGTATTCGTCCGCAGACAAGGGCATTACCTCTATCTTGAGATTTGAAAAATACGGTTTGGCGAGGTCGAGGGCCTTCGCCAGGTAGGGCACTCCGGCCAGCACGGGATTTTCTCCGGTGACAATCAGCAGGTTTTCAAAGGGTGCAAGTTTTTTAATCGCTTTGTACTCGTTCACCATTTCTTCCGGAGTGAGGATAGTCCTTTTCATCTTGTTGCTGACATGGAAACCGCAATAAACGCATGAATTGGTGCATGAGTTTGTGAGGTATAGCGGTATGAACATTGACATTACATTGCCGAAACGCTCCTGTGTGTATTTCCGGCTGAGCCTTGCCATCGTTTCAAGATAAGGTTCGGCCGCAGGCGAAATCAATGCCATGAAATCTTCCACATCGCATTTTGCCTTTGACAATGCCCGGCGGACATCCTCGTCGGTCTTTGCGTGGATGCGTTCCGTCGTTTCGTCCCAAGAGTATTTTTTAATTTCTTCTGAAAACATTATTTTTTGATCTTTTTTACATCTTTCGACAATTTCATCGCGCAGAAATTAGGGCCGCACATGGTGCAGTATTCCCCGTCCGTGTGTTTCCCCCTTTGAAAATATTCCAATGACCTTTCCGGGTCGAGCGAGAGGTCGAACTGGTCTTTCCAGCGGAATTCATACCGCGCCTTGCTTATGGCGTTGTCGCGCACGCAGGCTCCCGGGTGCCCCTTTGCAAGGTCGGCCGCATGTGCCGCTATCTTATAAGTCACCACTCCGACTCTTACGTCTTCCTTGTCAGGCAGGCCGAGGTGTTCTTTCGGGGTTACATAGCAGAGCATGGCTGTTCCGAGCCAGCCTATTATGGAAGCGCCTATGGCGGATGTGATGTGGTCATATCCCGGGGCGATGTCCGTTACGATAGGCCCGAGCGTGTAGAACGGTGCATCGTGGCATTTCACGACCTGCCTTTCCATGTTTTCTTTGATTTTATTCATAGGGACATGTCCCGGGCCCTCTATGAAAGCCTGCACTCCCTTGTCCCATGCCCGTAGCACGAGTTCTCCCATGGTGTCGAGCTCGGCGAATTGGGCTTCGTCGTTGGCGTCCGCCGTTGCTCCCGGCCTCAGTCCGTCTCCGAGCGAAATGGCCACGTCGTATTGTGCGAGTATGTCGCAGATGTCGTCGAAATGTTCGTAAATGAAACTTTCGCGTTCGTGCATCATGCACCATTTGCTCATGATGCTTCCTCCCCGGCTGCATATCCCGCAGACCCTTTTCTCTGCAAGGTGTACATTGGCGTAGCGTATCCCCGCATGTATCGTGAAATAGTCCACGCCCTGTTCGCACTGCTCAATGAGGGTGTCCCTGAAGAGTTCCCATGTCAGTTTGCCGATGTCGCCGTTTACTTTTTCAAGTGTCTGATAGATAGGGACCGTGCCTACCGGAACGGGGCAGTTGCGGATAATCCACTCCCGGGTTTCGTGGATGTTGTCCCCGGTGGAAAGGTCCATGAGGGTGTCGCCGCCCCATTTGCAGCTCCAGAGGGCCTTCTCCACCTCTTCTTCTATGCTTGAAGTGGTTGCCGAATTGCCGATGTTGGTGTTTATCTTTACAAGAAAATTCTTTCCAATGATCATTGGCTCGGCTTCCGGGTGGTTGATGTTCGCCGGCAGCACGGCGCGTCCCGCCGCTATTTCCTGTCTTACGAATTCAGGGGTTATGTGGGTCTCGATTCCGAGCTCGGCGCAGTTCATGTTTTCCCTGATGGCCACATATTCCATTTCCGCCGTTATTATTCCCGCCTTGGCGTATGCCATTTGGGTCATTGCATGGCCTTTTTTTGCCCTGTAAGGCAGTGCGATATGTTCGAAACGGAGATGATCCAGAGACTTGTCGTCACGCCGCATCCTTCCGTACTCGGAAGAGATCTCTGGAAGCTGTTCCACGTCCCCGCGGTCGAGTATCCATTTCTCCCGCAGTCTCGGAAGTCCTTTCTTCAGGTCAATTTTTACCGAAGGGTCGCTGAACGGGCCGCTTGTGTCGTAAATGTATATGTCAGGATTCGGTGTCACATGCCTTTCGCCATTTTCGTCGAAGGTGCTGCTCGGAACCTGCTCTACCTTGCGCATGCCCACTTTGATTTCGGGGAAAAGCGTTCCTTGTATGTAGACTTTCTCGGAACGCGGATATTTGATGGAGGGTTTCATGTCTTTTATGTTTTAAATTTATGCCTGTCGCAAAACTCTCTGTTTGATTATGGATGCATTAACTGCCACGGACAGCGTGGCCGCCCGTGGCCTCGTGAACGGGTGGT
>JADIME010000051.1 GCA_017694935.1 Candidatus Merdivivens pullistercoris | reverse complement strand
GGTACAAACCGGGCGCCCGTTCCCTCCTTGCGAGGCACGCCATGCCACTCCCGGCTTCTGAGATGTTTGCCTGCGGCAGAAATACGGTTCACGCCTCGACCGAGGATGCCCCAAAAGGGTAATTTCTGCGTTACGCTGGGTTCTTTGCTGCTCGCTTTCGAATGTCCACCGGACATTCTCATAAACCGCTCACGACCTCATGTACGACAGTACACTCCGGTTTTCTCATCTGCGCAAGCCTTGAAATTTCTCCTTTTGGGGCACCCTACACATGTTTCGCCGTCGTATCCGTGAGTCCGAGGCATTCCGGCTCCTCCGAACGAAGCATGAAGCATGTCATGCAAATTCATTTGCATTGCTCTAGGCTTCTGAGTATTTTTGCGCTTTGGTATGATTATGGAAAGATGCCATCCCTGATTTAGGAGAGAGACCCTGGAAATATGAGAGGAATATACTGGAAATATGTCATGGCAGTGGCCGTGCTGGTTTTTTCCGCTGTTTTAAAGGCGAATGCCCAGTACGACACGGAAAGGTTTTACCTTATGGGGAGGCAGGCCCTTATCGACGGGAGGTATTCGGCGGCGATAGAGAACTTCAACATCCTTGCACGGCTCGATTCTGACAGTTACGAGACTTATTTTTTCAGAGGAATAGCCAAATACAATCTCGGGGACTTCCGGGGGGCATTGGAGGATTTCGACACGGCTGTCAGGATAAATCCCGTTTTCACGGATGCATACCATTACAGGGGAATAACCCTCAGCCGCATAGGTAAATACGACGAGGCCCTGAAGGACATGGACGAGGCCATATCGCTCCGTCCGGGCTTCATGCCTTTGTATTTCAGCAGGGGAGTGACCTATTTTCTTTCACGTCAGTTCGAAAAGGCCGTGAATGATTTCAACCGTTTCATACGGAGTTCCCCCAAAGAGGCCACGGCATATCTTAACAGGGGAGCGTCCTATCTTTTTCTCGGGGATACCCTGTCGGCTTTGGCCGATTATGACAAGGCGATCAAGCTGGACCGGTTCGACCCTGAAGGTTATATAAGGCGCGGGCGGCTATACGCCATGGACGGTGAACTGGACAAGGCTTTGGAAGATATGGACAAGGCCATATCCCTTGATACGGCCAATACTTTTGCGTATTTCAACCGGGCGATACTCCGTTATGACGTAGGGGATCTGGCAGGTGCGATGCGGGATTTCAACGAGGTGCTGAAAGATGAACCCGACAATGCCCTGACACTGTACAACAGGGCTTTGTTACGTGCCCAGGTGCAGGATTTCGACGGGGCCCTTGAGGATTTCGACAAGGTCATCAATATCAATCCGCGAAACGTGCTTGCATATTTCAACAGGGCGTCGGTATTCATAGAGCAGGGACGGTATTGGGATGCCGTGCGGGATTATGACAAGGCGATAGAACTGTATCCGGATTTCGCCAAGGCGTATATGAACAGGTCTTATCTGAAAAACCTGATGGGTTACACTTCGGAATCGAAGAAGGACTACGAGACTGCACAGCGGAAGATCAAGGAATACCGTCAGAAGACCAGTACCGAGGAAGGGGCCTCTGCCTTTGCCGATACAGCAAGGCAGTACAGTTCGTTGCTCGCTTTGGATGCCGAGTTCGCACAGAAGAATTTCGATGACGAGCTGTTGCAATACAGGGACATAGATATAAGGTTGAGGCCTATGTACCGGGTTGCCACGGGACGCAGGGCATTGTGGAACATGTTGGACAAGATATATGAAAACGGCCTGATGGATTCTCTGCTTGCTTCGTTGCCTGTGCCTTGCGTTGTTTCCAATGCGGACGACAGTGCTTCGGGTGACAATCCTTCGCAATATGACGATTTCATTGCGGCCATAGCAAAGGACCTTTCGGAGAATCCCGAGAGGAAATCAGTATCCCTGTTTGTGAAAGGAATATTGGAATCGGATGAAAAACAGTTCAGTACGGCCATGGACGATTACGGGAAGGCAATATCGGCGGCGGAAGATGCCGGCGATGCCGAAAATCCTCTGCTCGCCCTCATGTATATGAACCGGGGCGTACTGCAGGCGGATATGATAGATTTCATATCTTCGATGCAGCACAATGTGCAGGTGCTTACTTTGGACAACCGGGGAAGCACGACCACCGCAAGGGTGCAGGAGCAGTCTACGAGCAGTTATGATTACAGCGAGGCCATAGGGGACATGATCAAGGCATCGATGATTTATCCGGACTATCCTTACATTTATTTCAATCTCGGGAATCTCTTTACACTTTCATCCGAGCATACCGAGGCCATAGACAACTATACAAGGGCGATAGAGTTGTATCCATATTTCGGAGATGCGTTCTTTAATAGGGGGCTGGTGCTTATTTATCTGAAAGACAAGGAAAAAGGCTGTATCGACCTTTCAAAGGCCGGAGAACTCGGCATCGACGATGCCTACAGTGTGATAAACAAGTACTGCAAGGAAGACGAAGATTAGCGGCTTCCAAGCGGCTTCCTTGTGGCTCCAAACAAGGGACAATCGTCCGCTGACGGCTTTTTATTGTCCCAGGTCGTCAATCCACTCGTCCGGCATGGCCTCGCTCGGCATCCTCCAGTCTCCCCTCGGGGAAAGCGCGACTGTACCGGCCTTTGGGGAGTCCGGCATGCAGTTCCTTTTGAACTGTTGGGAGAAAAACCGTTTGATGAATACACCGAGCCATTTCCGGATGTAATCCTTGTCGTATTTTCCTGAAAATGCGATTTCGGCCGTGTACAGTATTTTGCGCGGGGTCTCGCCGAGCCTTATGAAGTGGTACAGGAAGAAATCGTGCAGTTCGTAAGGGCCGATAAGGTCTTCGGTCTTCTGGGTTATTTCCCCGTTGGAGCCGGACGGGAGCAGTTCGGGACTTATCGGGGTGTCTATGATGTCGTAAATGATTTTCCGGGCATGTCCGGGATCCATGTTTACTGACAAGGCGGAGATCTTGCGGTCCGCAATCCATTTCACTAAGTGGATGACCAGTGTTTTCGGGATGCTGCCGTTCACGTTGTACATCGAAATGTGGTCTCCGTTGTATGTACACCACCCCAATGCGGTTTCCGACAGGTCTCCGGTGCCTACCACGATGCCTCCGTTCATGTTGGCGATATCCATCAGGATTTGTGTCCTTTCGCGCGCCTGGGCGTTTTCATAGGCCGTCCCCCTTTCGCCCTCGTCCATGCCTATGTCGGCAAAATGCTGCTTCATCGCGGCACGGATGGGAACCTCCAAAGCGGTAATCCCGAGTGCGTCCATCAGTTTTGAAGCATTGGTCCTGGTACGTCCGGTAGTGCCGAGCCCGGGCATGGTAATGCCCGTTATGTCTTTCCTGTCCCGTCCCGATGAATCGAAGGCAAGGACGGTTACCAAAAGCGCGAGGGTGCTGTCCAATCCTCCGGAGATGCCTATGACCGCGCTCTTTGCGTTGATCCTTTCTATCCTCGAGGCAAGCCCTTGTGCCTGTATGCTGATGATTTCATCCATTCTCCTGTCCATCCCTTCTTCTTCGGGAATGAACGGGTGAGGCCGGATTTCCCTTGACAGTTCCGCCGGATATTCCGGCGTCCCCAGGTCTATTGTGCGGATGGAGGACAGTTTCTGCACAGTGCAGCTGTCGTTGTCGGACAGGTAGCCGCATTTGCGCCTTGTCGCCGACAGCATTCCTGTGTCGAGGTCCGCGAATATTATATGTCCCTCCCTTTCGAAACGTCCGCATGACGAGACTATCCTGCCGTTTTCGGCTACCATGGCATCCCCGGCAAATACGAGATCCGAGGTGGATTCACCGTAACCTGCCGATGAGTAGACATATCCGGCCATGCAGCGCCCGGACTGCTGGGAAATCAGTTGTGTGCGGTATTCGTGTTTTCCGGCGAGTTCGTTGCTCGCGGAAAGGTTGGCCACGATGGTTGCTCCTGCCATGCACAGGAAAGTGGACGGCGGGAGCGGTGCCCAAAGGTCTTCGCATATTTCCACGCCGAAACATGCGTTGCCATAACGGAATATGTTGTTTGTCCCGAAAGGGACCATGTCCTGGCCGCCATACCGGATATGCGTATCTGTGTCCTTTCCCGAGGAGAACCACCTTTTTTCATAGAATTCCCCGTAATTCGGCAGGTGCGTCTTCGGTATGAGCCCTGCTATCTTGCCGTCGGCCAATACGGCGGCGCAGTTGAACAGCCTGTCCCCGTATGGCACCGGCACTCCGACTATGGCGCAGGTGCGGTATTCGCCAGTGCAGCCTGCTATGGCTTCCACGGCGCGTTCGGCCGATTCAAGCAGTGACGCCTGCATGAACAGGTCGCCGCAAGTGTAGCCTGTTACGGACAGTTCGGGAAATACCGTAACGGCCGCCTTTTTCCCGGCGGCTTCCCTTATCAGCCTGATGATGTTTCCGGCATTTTCCCCGCAATCACCTATTCTGACTTCCGGGACCGCTGCCGCGACCCTGACATATCCGAAATCCCCGATATTACCCATATTGCACGCCGTGATTGCCGCTATTGCATGTCTTTACAACTCGTCGAAATCCACATTGGAAAAATCCGTGTCGTCCGGACGGCGTTCATGCACCGGACAGATGTTCTTGATATACTCGATGGCTTCTTGCAGGCCCTGGGAGAATTTTTCGAAATCTTCCTTGTACAGAAAGATTTTGTGCTTGTCGTACGTCGCTTTCCCTCCGTATTCCTGCCTGCGCTTGCTTTCGGTGATGGTCAGATAGAAATCATTGCCCTTAGTGGCTTTAACATCAAAGAAATAAGTCCTTTTGCCCGCTTTTACGGGCTTTGAGAACACATCGTCCGCACCGCGTTCGATTCCTCCTGCGTTGTCGATATCGTCGAAATACATTTTACAAAAAATTATTAAAACTTCGCGAAGATAAATTATTTTCTTGATAAGAATGCTATATTTGCAAAAATTTATTGACAACAGATGTTAAACAGACGTATATTGCGCGTTAAAGCGTTCAAGATTTTATACAGTTACGTTTCTTCAGGTTCAACATCCATCATGTCGGCCGAGAAAGATTTGCTTCTTTCGTGTGAGAAATGCAGGGATCTGTATCTGCTGATGCTGAATCTGGCGAGGGCTTTGAGGAATGCCGAAGGCGATTCGATCGCCGCAAGGCGCAACAAGTTCCTTCCTACCGAAGAGGATATCAACCCCAACATGAAGTTTTTCGGAAACCTGTTTGTCGAAACACTGGACAATAATATGGATTTCGTGAAAATATGCGAGAAGAAGGGGCTGCTTTGGAAAGAACATGATATTTTCGTAAGGAGGCTGTTGAAATCCGTTTCGTCGAAAGAATATTTCATGAAATACATGGAGTCCCCGGAGCGTTCCATGGCGGACGACTGCGGGGTCTTTATCAGGATTTATGAAAACGAGCTTGAGGACAATGACGAGCTGCAGCAGATACTGGAAGACGCTTCGCTGTACTGGGTGGACGATCTCGGCTACGTGCTCGGCTATGTCATCAAGACATTGAAAGGCCTCAGGAAAGGGGAGACATTCAGTGTGCCCCCTTTGTTCCAGAGCGATTCGGAGAGTGCGAAGTCATCGGAAGGGATCGAAGACGACAAGGCATACGTGCTGAAGCTGCTGGACTATGCGATGGCCAATTACGACCGTCTGTTCAAAATGATAGCATCGAGCACCGCCAACTGGGATTCGGACAGGCTGGTGTCCACGGATGCGGCGCTGATCATCCTGGGGTTGTCGGAAGCGGCCGTTTTCCCTCAGATTCCCGTTAAGGTCACGATTAACGAGTATGTGGAAATATCCAAGTATTACAGTACTTCGAACAGTCGTATTTTTGTGAACGGGCTTTTGGACAGGCTGATCCAGAAAGGGCTTGAAGACGGAAGCATCGTAAAGAGCGGGAAAGGCCTGCTTTAGGCGCATGGCCGGAGACGGTCCGGACCGGATGCGGTATTTATCGGAAAATATTTATTATTAACAGTTTATAATTTTTGTGCAAATGAATTTAATGACATTACTTCAATCATCTACGGCGGCGCAGTCGGGATCGGCAGGCGGCGGATGGATGTCCATCGCAATGATAGTCCTCATTTTCGTCGTCATGTATTTTTTCATGATCCGTCCGCAGCAGAAGAAGCAGAAGGAACTTAACCAGTTCCGCGCTTCCTTGAAGAAAGGTGACAAGATAGTCACGGTGGGCGGCATTTACGGCGTTGTTTCCGAAGTAAGGGATGACAAGCTCATCGTGGAAATCGATGCAAATGTGAAGATTCTCGTGGACAAGTCCGCAGTCGTAAAGGACATGGCGGATACTCAGAGATAACATTCCGCTGAAGATGTTAAGGAATCTTATCAAAAGATTCGGAAACCGTGAGAGGAGGGATTGGCAGGTACTGTTGTTATCCCTCCTTTTAGCCTTTTTTATTTGGTTGATATACAATCTGTCCGGAGAGTATTCCGCTTTTTTGGAATATGATTTGGTCGCACGCTCCGATATTCGCGGGCATTCTGACAGGCCGGTATCTTCGGCGACACTCATCATCAGGGGGAAAACCAACGGATTCAATATCATAAGGCGGCGCTTGTATAAATCGGTGCCGATAGAGATAGAAGTTTCGCCTTCATTGTGGAAACAGTCGGCGGATGACGATGAACTTTACTACCTTACTGAAGATGCGATGAGGGAACTCATGCCTTCGGTCGGTCTTTCCAACGTGGAACTGGAATATTTCGTGACAAGCAGGCTGGAGTTCCGTTTTCCGAAAGAAGAATACAAGAAAGTACCTGTAATCCCGAATGCAATGGTGACATGCAGGCCCCAGTACATGCAGGTGGGTGAAGTCGCTGTGGAACCGGACTCTGTATTGGTCTATGGCACGTCCCAGCAGTTGTCGGCGATAGAGTACGTCAATACGGAAGCCATATATGCCGAGGACATAATGGCCAATAAGGAGGGTGTCTCTTCCCTGATGTCGCCGAGGGGGCTGCGCCTTTCCGACAAGATGGTGCATTATATAATAAACGTGTCCCGTTATGTGGAATTGAGGGAGGAAGTGGATCTGACCGTGAAAAACCTTCCTGCCGGTGAAAATTCCATATTGCTGCCTTCGAGGTCCACGATCGTTTATCGTGTGCCTTTCCCTTCCCACAGTATAGGGGAGTCGGATTTTTCGGCAGGCATAGACTACAATGATATGTCGCGCATGAGCGGTTTTGAGATGCCTGTGCGCCTTTTTTCCGCTCCTGACGGTATCCTTTCGTACCGTTTCGAGCCTCCTGTCGTCGATTTCATAGAACATGAGTGAAAATAAACTTCCGGTACTTGCCGTAACAGGCGGAATAGGGGCGGGCAAGAGTTTCGTGTGCAATATCTTCGCTTCATTGCACGGCATACCTGTCTATGATTCGGATTCGCATGCGAAATCCTTGTATGATACGGATCCTTTGCTGCTTTCTGAAATAAAGAGGATAGCGGGGGACGATATTGTATCGCCCGATGGACATTTGCTCCGTCGGGTGCTGGCTGACAGGATTTTCAATGACAGCGGCATGTTAGAGGCTGTCGAGGCGGAAGTGTTCCCGGCGGTGATGCGTGATTTTGAAAGATGGAAAGCCGTCCTGCCGTGCGGGCCTGTCACATGCGGGGAGAAGGATGCTTCCCAAGGCCCATGCGGGATTGCCGTCCGTCCTCCGTTTGTCATAATAGAGTCTGCGATTTTCCTTTCCAGGCCTGTACTGTATCCGATGGCGGACAAGGTGCTTTATGTCGATGCCCCTTTGGAATTGAGGATAGAGCGTGTGATGCGGCGCGACAATGTTAAGCGTGAGGCGGTCCTTGCGCGCATATCGGGCCAGCCGCCGGTAGATCTGTCCAGGGCGGACTGGATTATAGATACTTCGATGGGGCGGGAGAGTATCGTTAAATCGGTCTCGGACATTGTAGTGCGGCTCGGCGGGAAATGAACTGCGGATTTTGTATTATGAACATACAGACCGGATTTGAATTATTATGGACTTTTAGAAGCTGTTTAAAATTTTTTCAAAAGTTCTTTGAGGCATCATTCCGGCATGTTTCCGCCGTTTTTATCGTAAAATAGCGCTGCTATTCTCCTCAAAAAACGACAAAAACCTGCACGAAAGCCTATCTCAAATGTTCTAAGAAAAAATTTTAAACAGCTTCTTAGAATAGGACTTGCTTGATGGGAAAATACGGATTGCATCGGATAAAGGCAGGAGAACTATGTGTCCGAGTTGCAGCTTTTCGATTCTGAAAATGTGCCGAACATCGGAAGCAAGACGGTGCTTTCAGCCCTGATCATGCTGGCGATGATACTGCTGTCTTCGTTTAACGTGCTGCCGCTGATGTCTTCCTGCTTTCTGGCGGCGTTTGCCATGATTATCACTCACTGCTGTAGTATAAAGCAGGCGAGGGACAGCATAGACTGGGGTATCCTGATGATATTCGCCGGATCGGTTTGCATGGGCATGGCGATTGAAAGGGTAGGACTTGCGGAACTATTGGCTGACAATCTCCTTGCGCTGGCTGGCAACAGTCCGTTCTGGGTGCTGACATGTGTCTGTGTATGCGGTGTCGTGCTGTCGGAGTTTGTAAGCAACACTGCCGCCGCCGCAATCCTGTATCCCGTGGCTTACCAGACCGCATTGGCAATGGATGTCTATCCTCTGACGTTCTGCATAGGATTGCTTATTTCCGTCAGCCTGTGCTTCGCTTCACCGATAGGTTCCCCGACGCACATGCTGGTTTACGGTCCGGGCGGTTATCGTTTTTCCGACTTTATGCGCGTGGGCATCATCATGAATGTCATTATGCTGATTGCGACACTCGTATTCACTCCTATGATATTTCCTTTTAAATAATAAGCATAATTATGTTGAAAATTACACTTGCCGATAATGAAACCGGAACGACCGTCACCCTTGACGGACGGATGGATACGGCAGCCGCTCCCGAGTTCGAGCAGGCATTGGCGCCGGTCTGGGTCATGGAAGAGCCCCGGATATTGTTAGACTGTCAGAAACTGGAATACATCAGCAGTTCCGGCCTGCGGATATTCTTGAAGTTGAAAAAATTCGTCGATTCCAAGGCCGGTCACGTGGCATTGAGCGCATTGCAGCCGACTGTGAAGGAAGTCTTCGAAATGACCGGTTTCGCCAAGATGTTCCAGATAAAGTAGCCGGATTGTCAAGTAGCGATTGGCAAACGGTTTCTAACAAAACAAGGCCATGTCCCGGAAATGAAGACATGGCCTTGTTTTGTGTTATATTACGGGCAGACTACATCCCGAATGAAAACATATTGATGCAGTCGAATACCGAGCTTACGATTCCGAGCGCAAGCACTCCGCAAAGGCAGAGTACAAGGCTTATGCGCGTACTGCAGTCGCTCTTGAAAGCGGCTATAGGGCTGTCATTCGGAGTTATGAACATCGCTTTCACTACGAGCAGATAGTAATACAATGAAATCACCGTATTTACAAGTGCTATGAACACTAATATATGGAAACCTTCCTCGAAAGCCGATGCGAAGATGAAAAATTTCGAGAAGAAACCGGCGAAAGGAGGTATTCCAGCCAGTGAAAACAGGGAGAGCATCATGATGACAGCCAGTTTGGGATTTGTCTTGTAAAGCCCGTTATAGTCATCCATGCCCACTTTTCCGCCGCTGTTTTGCTCAATCACGCCGATGACCCCGAATGCCGCAAGGTTGGCCACCATATAGACCAATACATAGAATATCAGCGATGTCATTCCGAATGATGTTCCGCTTATCACGGCGAGCATGATGTATCCGGCCTGCGAGATCGAAGAAAACGCAAGGAACCGTTTCATGTTTTTCTGTCTTATTGCGAACAGGTTGGCGACGGTTATGCTCAACACGATCACTATCCAAAGCATCAGTTGCCAGTCGCGTACCATCGGGGCGAACACTTTGATGAGGATGGCCATGAGCGTAAATGCGGCCGCGCCTTTTGATATGACTGAAAGGTACGAAGTGACTGCCGTCGGCGCTCCCTGATAGGTGTCGGCTGTCCAAAGGTGGAACGGTACCAATGACAGCTTGAAGCCGAGTCCGGCGAAGAAAAATACCATTGCCATTATCTGCAAAGGGCTTCCGTCTATTCTTGCAACCATGTCGTCGAAGTAGAGTGTCCCGGCGGTCCCGTAGAAAAACGATATGCCGAAAAGCATCAGTCCGCTTGAAAACAGTGCGCTCAGAATGTATTTCGCTCCAGCTTCGGCGGAATTGTTCTTGTACTTGTCGAAGGCCACGAGGCAGGCCATAGGAACCGAAGCCAGCTCCAGTCCGATGAAGAACATCAGGAAATGCCCCGCGCTTATCATGAAATACATGCCCAGAAGGGTGGACAGTGTCAGAACGTAAAATTCCCCGCGCTTGAATTCCGTGTCTTCGCGGCGCAGCCAGTTGTCCGATTGAAGGAAAACGATCAACGTCCCGATTGCCAGTATGCTTTTTACTATATTGAATACCGGGTTGTAGACGAACATCCCTCCGAATATCTCCCCGGCCTCTCCGTAAGGATATATCGTGCCGGCGATGAACAGGACCATCAGCACGCACATTACCGTATGGAAATGGCGGCGGCCGCGTTTCCCGGCTATCAAATCATACAGGAATCCGAATACGATCGCTATGATGAGCGCGATTTCCGTATGCATGTATGTGAATATGTCTGAATAATTCATATAGCCTCCTAATTCAAAATGTGTGAAATAACCCCGGTAACACTATTGCTGATCATGTCGTTCATCCAAAGCGGGAATATGCCGAGGCCCGCTATGGCTATGACCAATACCGTTACCGCTATCCTTTCGTCCCATGTGGCATCTTTCAGTTTGAGATGCTCCGGATTGGTGCAGGTGCCGTAAAGTATCCTGCCGATAACGCGGAGTATGTAGACCGCCGTTATCACGATTGACGTGCAGGCGATGATAGTCACTACCCTGTGGAAAGTGTCATTGTTCATGAACGCCCCGTTGAAGATGGTCATTTCAGCGACGAAACCGCTGAATCCCGGCAGTCCGAGGTTGGCCAGTCCGGCAATGACATATCCTACCGAAAGGAATGGCATCACTTTCATCAGACCGCTGAGTTCCCTGATGTCCCTCGTGTGCGTCCTTCCGTAGATCATGCCGATGAGGGCGAAGAACAGGGCAGTCATGAGTCCGTGGCTGAGCATCTGCATCACGGCACCGGTAGCTGCCGTAGTGTTCATCATCAGGATTGCGAACAGTACGAGTCCGCAGTGCGAAACCGACGAATATGCGTTGATGTATTTGAGGTCTGTCTGTACACAGGCCGAAAATGCCCCGTATACGACCGATATTGCCGTAAGGATGATGAAGATCCAATTGAGTTCCTGTGCCGCTTCCGGCAACAGGTACATCGCAACGCGGAAACATCCGTATCCTCCGAGTTTCATAAGTACCCCGGCGTGGAGCATCGATACTGCCGTAGGCGCAGATGCGTGGCCGTCCGGGCTCCATGTATGGAACGGGAACAACGCCCCGAGTATTCCGAATCCTATGAATACTATAGGGAACCATACCTTCTGCAGTGCGAGAGGAATGTTGTGCATGTCCGCGATTTCCAATATGTTCATCGTAGTAGCCCCGGAACCGAAATAGATTCCGAGTATGCCGATAAGCAGCAGGGCGGAACCGAACATCAGCATCAGGGTCAGCTTCATTGCCGAATACTCTTTTTTGCCGCTTCCCCATACTCCGATGAGCAGGTACATAGGGATGAGCGCAACCTCATAGAACATGAACATGGTGAACAGGTCGAGGGAAATGAAAAATCCGAATACCCCGACACTGAGGAAACAGAACCATAGGAAAAATTCCTTCATTCCCGTTTCCATCCGCCATGAAGCGAACGTTCCGGTGAACACGATTATTGCGGAAAGCAGTATCATGGCGACCGATATTCCGTCCACGCCGACCGAATAATGTATGTTCAGCGGTTTATACCACATGAAACTGTCTGTAAACAGCATCTTTGCCGTTTGTCCGTCGGCCCTCATCCCGAGATATGCTATGACGAGCCATGCTGCAAGGGCCAAAAGTACCGAAGACCCTGCTACCATGACGGTGCGGATCTGCTTCGTGTTTTTGGAAATCCACAGTCCCAACATCATCAGTAGCGGAATAGCCGGAAAAAGTGACAATATATTCATAATCCTACTTCAGTTTTATCGATTAAAATACAAGCAATATGATTGTAAGCCCGAGTGCCCCGCCGAGAAACCAGATAGTGTATTTCTGGACATTCCCGCTCTGCATCCCGCGTATCGCCCAGGAGGCCGAGTTTGTCCCCTTGGCAAGCAGGTTCATGAAGCCGTCCACCACATGGCGGTCGAACCAGGCGATAGGGGTGGAGATACATGCGAATATTATCTTGTGTGTTATGAATTGGTATATCTCATCAATATAGAACCTGTGATAGGCAGCCTTGTACAGGCCGCTGAACTTGGTTGCGAGAGTATCCGCCGTTTTCCGGCTTTCCCTCAGGTACATCCATGTGGCGAGGGCTATCCCGATGAAAGCGACGCAGAGGCTTATGCCTGCCACTGTCCAGTCTATGTGGATATGGTATGCCTGTCCGTTGCTGCTTACAAATTCTCCGAAAGGTATCCAGCCTGCAACCAGGGTGACTGCTGCAAGGAAAATCAGCGGGATGGTCATGGAGAACGGTGCTTCATGAGGCTTGTGCTCCGCATGGAGCTCCTTGTTTTCCTTTCCCCAGAATATGCTGTAATACAGACGGAACATGTAGAATGCCGTAAGTCCGGCGATGAATGTCATCAACGCGCCCATCCAAGGACTGAAATCAAAACATGCCGCAAGTATTTCGTCTTTTGAGAAAAATCCGCTCAGCGGCCATATCCCGGCAATCGCAAGGCAGGCTATGAGGAACGTTATATGGGTTACAGGCATGTATTTCCTCAATCCTCCCATGGCCGACATCTCGTTTGAGTGTACGGCGTGTATGATGCATCCGGCCCCGAGGAAGAGCAGAGCCTTGAACATCGCGTGCGTAAAGAGGTGGAACATTGACGCCATGTATCCGAGGCCTCCTTCGTGAGGATCGGCCGATGTACATACGCCGAGAGCTACTATCATGAAGCCGATCTGTGAAATGGTACTGAAAGCCAGTACCCTCTTTATGTCGCTCTGCACGCAGGCGACGACAGCCGCATAAAGTGCCGTGAATGCTCCGACGTATGCTGTAATGTGCAGCACGTCCGGCGCGTATCCGATGAATAGCGGGAACATCCTTGCCACCAGGTATACTCCGGCCACGACCATGGTTGCCGCGTGTATGAGGGCTGAAACCGGCGTAGGGCCTTCCATTGCGTCAGGCAGCCATATATGCAGAGGGAACATCGCGCTCTTTCCGGCTCCTCCGATGAACATAAGTCCCAATGCCAGAGGAAGCATAGTCTTGGCCACGCCCATTGCCTCCGAATCCGGGGTAAATGAGAATGTCCCGGTATAGTATCCGTAAATCAGTATTCCTATCAGGAACCCGAGGTCGGCGAACCTTGTCACGATGAAAGCCTTCTTGGAGGCCGCGATGGCTTCTTTCTTTGTATAATAGAATCCGATCAGCAGGTATGAACTGACACCCACGAGCTCCCAGAAGATGTACATCTGGAAGATATTCGTGGCTACTACCAGCCCTAACATGCTCATTGTGAACAGGGAAAGAAATGCATAATATCTTTGGAACCCTTTTTCGCCTTTCATGTATCCGAAAGAATAGACATGGACCATCAGCGACACGGTGGAGATGACCACAAGCATCATCACCGAAATAGGGTCAAGGAGAAAACCTATGTCTATGTGAAGGTTTTCGGTGAACGGCAGCCATACGGCGTTCCATGCAATCTGCGTAGGGAAAACCCCGGAAGCGTCCCTTCCCGCCCCGAAGTATGAAAATGCGGTCCAGTAGCTGAGCAGAGCCACCGCCCCTGTGACGACGGTGCCTATCCATCCGGCAACGGACGGTTTAAGTTTTGTCCCGAGCAATCCGGTCAGGATGAAACTCAGAAACGGAAGCAGAAGTATCAGAATCGTATATTCCATATATGTCCTCCCTGTTTACTTACCATTTCATATTTTTCAGGTTTTTTACCTGAATGTTCCGCATATTGCGGTATATGTTGATGATGATGGCGATCGCCACGGCCGTTTCCGCCGCACTGATTCCTATCGCGAACAAGGTGAAAAAGAACCCCTCTAACTGGCCCGGGAAGAGGAACCTGTTGAATACGACGAAGTTTATGTCTACAGAGTTCAGCATGAGTTCCACCGAAATCAGCATGGCCAAGAGGTTGCGCCTTGTGAAAAACCCATAGATGCCCACGAACATCATTATCGTGGAGACTATCAGGTAATATTCCATTGGTATCATATCGAATCCTAATTTTTATCGGTTTAACGTTTTCTCGCAATCATGATTCCTCCTATCATGCATGCAAGCAACAGGATGCTTATCACTTCGAATGGAAGCACGTATCCGTTCTGCCCGCTTCCCATCAGGGCTTCGCCGATCGTCTTGACCGGAAGTTCGCCGTGCTCGAAACGGGATGGCAGGAACTGGTGTTTCAACATTATGAACAGGCATATCGCAAGCCCGGCCGCGCTGGCGGCAAAACCTGCCGCGAACCGGCCTTTCTTCAGTTTTTCCGCCTTGTCCCCCTCGCTTGAGGTAAGGAGTATGGAGAATACGTAAAGCACGGTGATGCCTCCTGCGTAAATAAGCAATTGCACCGCCCCGAGGAATGAATAATTCAACTGGAAATATATTCCGGCCGTGCCGAAAAGCACGAAGAGCAGGTATGTCGCCGCCCTGAGTATGCGCTTGGTCGTTACGGCCAGGACAGCGCTCACCGTTATGAACAGGGCGAGTATGATAAAGACAATCAAATCAAGAGTTATTTCCATGGCTATCGCTTATTCAATGTTTTTACAAGTTTTTCCCTCGTGAATACGGAATGCTCGAAATTCGTGGAAAATTCGATGGCATCGTGCGGGCATACGTTCACGCAAAGATGGCAGAACATGCACGAGCCGAGGTCGTATTCGTATTTTACCAGCTTCTTTCTGGACTTTCCCGTTTCCGGATCCGTCACCGTTTCAGTCGTTATCCTGATAGTCCCGTTCGGGCAGTTCATCTGGCACAGTCCGCACGCAACGCATTTATTGTTCCCGTTTTCATCGTGGGGCATTGTCAGTTCCCCGCAATAGCGGTCGAACATTTTGAGCGTGGCCCTGTTTTCCGGGTACTGCTCGGTCACTTTTTTTGTAAAAAACTCTTTCCACGTAACTTTCATTCCCGTCAGGAGTGTCCCGAGACCGTGGAAAAATCCTTTTATATAACTACTCATGGCTTAAAAATGCAAATTGAATACAACTATTACCACCATCAACAACAGGTTTACCAACCCTATCGGCACCAAGTATTTCCATTCCAATGTCAGTATCTGGTCGATCCTGAGCCTCGGGAATGTCCATTTTATCCACATGAGGAGCCACACGATGAAAAAGGCCTTGGCGAAAAACCAGACGAATCCCGGTATATAGTCCATCACCGCATTGAACCCGTCGAGACCCGGGATGTGCAACGGCATCCAGCCTCCGAGGAAAATGGTCGCTGCTATGCTCGACACTATGAACAGGTTCACGAATTCGGCCACGTAAAAAAGCCCGAAGTGCATTCCCGAGTATTCAGTGTGGTATCCGGCTGTCAGTTCGGACTCGGCTTCAGGCAGGTCGAAAGGCCCCCTGTTCACTTCGGCATTGCCTGCAATCAGGTAGATGACGAAAGCGATTATGGCGGGAATGTGCCCTTTGAAGATAAACCATCCGTCGGCCTGGCGTGCCACTATTTCCGAAAACTGCATGGTGTCGGTAAGGACGACCACAGTCAGTATCGAAAGCCCTATGGACAGTTCGTAGCTTATCATCTGTGCCCCGCTTCGCATCGCTCCGATAAGGGAAAACTTGCTGTTGGAACTCCATCCTGCCAGCAGGATGCCGACGATTCCGATCGAGGATGCGGCAATGAAGAACAGGACGCCGACATTGAAATCGAGGATTTCCATGCCTTTATTGAAAGGTATGCATGAAAACGCGAGTACCGATGCAAGGATGACCAGATACGGGGCGAGGTTGTACAGGAACTTGTCCGAGTGCCTTATCGTGATGATTTCCTTAGTGAGCATCTTGAACACGTCGCAGAATACCTGAAGGCAGCCCCATTTTCCCACCCTGTTCGGGCCGAGACGGCACTGGAAGGAGGCGCATACTTTGCGCTCCATATAAATCATTATGATGGCGATTATCACATAGAGCAGCAAAAGGGCTATCCCGATTGCAAGGCATTCGATGACTATCGCAAGAGCCTCGGGCATTACCGAAGTCAGCTGTCCATGTATCCAACTTGTTACAACACCGAAATCAAACATATTCCAACTATATTGCGTATTTCATTTTATTCCACGGTTACCTGTCGATGTCAGGGACTACATAGTCGAGTGTGCCTCCAATTGCTATGAGATCCGCTATCTTCGAGTTTCTTGTAATGGTGTCAATGCATGAGACGAGGGGTAGCCCTGTCGAGCGGAACTTTACCCTGTATGGGAAACGCTCCCCGCGGCTTTCGATGAATGCCCCGAATTCGCCCCTGCTTCCTTCGACGGCCGAATACCAGCTTCCGACAGGCAGCTTTATGATCGGTTTTACTTTCATCTGCCATTCTCCCTGAGGGATGTTGTCTATAAGCTGCTCGATGATGTTCATGCTTTCTTCGATTTCTTTCAGCCTTACCATGTAGCGGGCGAAGCAGTCCCCTTCGTTGAAGACTATTTCTTTAAAGTCCACTTTGCCGTACATCGCGTACGGATGCCGCTTCCTTACATCGCACGCCCAGCCTGAAGCCCTTCCGGTACCTCCTGTGGCGCCGAAGGAAATCGCGTCCTCGCGGGACAGTACACCTGTGCCTACGAGCCTCTTCTGTGCGATGACGTTCCCGGTGAATATCTCATGGTATTCCCTGAGCATCGGACGGAGGTATACGATGAGTTTCTTGACGTTGGAAACGAAATCCGGATGTATGTCGGCCTGTACCCCGCCTATGGTGTTGTAGGTCTGTATCAGCCTTCCCCCGGTAGTCTGCTCAAGCACGTCGAGCACCTTTTCCCTGTCCCTGAATCCGTAGATGAAAGCGGTCAGTGCCCCCATGTCCATGCAAAGGCAGGAAAAGAACAGCAGGTGGGAGTCTATCCTCTGCAGTTCATCCATGATAGTGCGGATATACTGTATCCTTTCGGAGACTTCCAGCCCCAATCCTTTTTCTATGCACATGCAGAGCGCATGGCGGTTCTGGGACGCGCCGAGATAGTCTAGCCTGTCCGTAAGTGCGAGGGTCTGCGGATAAGTAAGGGATTCGCACATCTTTTCGATGCCCCTGTGGATATATCCGCAGTGTACGTCTATCTTCTTGATGATTTCGCCTTCCAATGATACCAAAAACCTCAGTACCCCGTGCGTGGCCGGATGTTGCGGTCCTATGTTGATTGTGTACTCTTCATCCTCGAAGACAGGCTTGCGTTTCATGATGAAACTCCCGTCACCGGTCAGTTCGTATTCAGGAGAGTCTTCGACATCCTCCTCGTTGCTCATGTTCAGAGGGTTGGAAGCCATGTCATAATCTTTGCGGAGAGGGTGGCCGTTCCAGTCGTCCCTCAAATACAGGCGGCGCAGGTCGGGATTCCCGAGAAATTTGATTCCGTAAAAATCGTATGCTTCGCGTTCATTGAACTGTGCCCCTTTCCATAAATCATGGACTGAAGGCACCATCGGGTTGTCCCTGTCGGCCGAAACCGTCTTTATGACCGTGTTTTCACCTGTGGATGTGTTTTCTATATGGTAAATGCATCCGAGCCCTTCCTCTCCCCAGTCCATTCCGGTAAGGCTACGAAGGAAATCGAAGCCTTCTTCGTTCCTGAGTCTTTCGGCAAGGCGTCTGAAAGAAGCCGTAGGGACGCTGAACATGCCGTCCCCCTCATCGGACCATACCGCCGAAGGCTCTATGGCATTTATCCTTTCCTTTATATTAAGCGTATCCATAGTATCTTTATGCTAATCCAGATTCGTCATAATCTTTCGGCTGTTCAGGACGGTTGGTCTCTTCCCGCATCAGCCTTTCGTATTCTTTTTCACTGATTCCCTTGTTGAGGCCGCCGAGGAAGCGTTGCGCCTTTACTTTCCTCTGGAGCTGCATCAGTCCGTAGAGCATGGCTTCCGGCCTTGGAGGACATCCTGGGATATATACGTCCACCGGCAGTATCTTGTCAACACCCTGCACCACATGGTAGGATTTCTTGAACGGGCCTCCGCTTATGGCGCACCCGCCTGTGGCCACTACGTATTTCGGATCGGCCATCTGGTCGTAAAGACGTTTCAGCACCGGAGCCATCTTGTAGGTGATGGTGCCGGCGACCATTATGAAGTCGGCCTGCCTTGGCGAGGCCCTTGTCACTTCAAACCCGAAGCGGGCGAAATCGTATCGTGCGGCACCCACGGCCATGAATTCTATGCCACAGCAACTCGTTGCAAACGTAAGGGGCCACAAGCTGTTGCTGCGTCCCCATTCTATAACGTCGTCGAGGCAACCGACAATGACATTGGTTCCGTTTTCGCGGAGTTCCTTCAACATTTTTTCAATATATTCATTGTCGTTGAAATCCTCGTATTTCATTGATTTTATCTTGACACTCCTGCTCATATCCGGTCGTTTTTAATTGTTTTGAAATGTCATTTCCATTCCAATGCCCCTTTCTTCCATGCGTAAGCGAGGCCGAGGGCAAGTATTATTATGAAAAACAGTACGCTTGCCAATCCGTAAAGCCCGAGGTCCTGTACCACCACTGCCCATGCGAACAGGAAAACGGTTTCGACATCGAACATCAGGAACAGGATTGCGAACAGATAATAACCCACTTTGAACTGCATCCATGACTTGCCTCTTGTCGGGATTCCGCACTCGTATGCTTCACCTTTCTGAGGGTTGTAGGATCTCGGGGCGATGGCTTTTGCGATTCCGATTGCCAGGGCCACTAACCCTATGGCTATCAGTATGACAACTACCAATAATGTAAAATTCATAATTGTAAATTTTATCCAAAACGAAAAAAACGGTGCAAAATTAAAAAATATTTTGGAAACAGTTTCTTATTTTTGTGCCGATTTTTTAACACAACAGATTATTAATTTTAAGGCTATGAAAACAGATTTGTCAAAAATCCTTTCTATTTCGGGACTTAGCGGTCTTTATACATATCTTTCACAGGCCAAGTCCGGGGCAATTGTTGAAAATCTCGAAACGAAAAAGAGGTCCTGCGTGGCCATGAACAATAAGATAAGCTCGTTGGAAGACATTTCGATTTACACTGAGGACGGCGAGGTGAAACTTGCCGATGTGCTGTTGAAGATGAAGGAACATCTCGGCGACAGCCTTGCCCCGTCTCCGAAATCCGAGGCCGATGCGCTGAAATCGCTTTTTGCCGAGGTGCTTCCGGATTACGACAGGGACCGTTTTTATGTCTCGCACATGAAAAAGGTCGTAGGATGGTACAATATCATTGCCCAATACGCTTCATTCGACTTCTCCAAGGAAGGGCAGGAGGAAAGCGCCGGAGAGGAAACCGGGGACAATGCGGAGGAGAAACAGGACGGACAGGATGCGTAGCGTAAAGATCATAACGCTCGGTTGCTCGAAAAACAGGGTCGATTCGGAACATTTGATGAGGCAGCTTCAGGCTGCTTCATTTGAAATAGTCCCGGAAGACGGGGACCGTCCCGTAGATACTGTCGTGCTCAATACCTGCGCATTCATTCAGGATGCCAAAGAAGAGTCCATTGCTGCGATTTTCGATGCAATCGACAGGAAAAACAGGGGAGAGGTGTCCCATGTGTATGTTTTCGGCTGCCTTTCACAGCGTTACGGTGCCGAGTTGCGCGGAATGATACCTGAGGTGGACGGATTTTTCGGAGCTTCCGGAGCCGACCTTGTCTCGCTTGCCGGAGCGTTGGGGGCAGGATATGACAAGTCCCTTTCATTGCAGCGCATGCTTACGACCCCGTCCCATTATGCATATCTGAAGATATCCGAAGGATGCGACCGCAAATGCGCATATTGCGCCATACCGGGGATACGCGGCCGGCATGTCTCCGTGCCGATGGAGGATTTGGTGGAGGAAGCGCGTATGCTTGCGGCAAAGGGCGTGCGCGAGTTGATAGTAATAGCCCAGGATACCACTTACTACGGAATAGACCTGTATGGGAAACGGATGATAGCCCCTTTGTTGCACAGGCTGTCCGGAATAGACGGCATAGAGTGGATAAGGCTCCACTATTCCTATCCCAATTCTTTCCCGGAAGACCTGATAGACGAGATGGCTTCCAATCCCAAGATCTGCAAGTATCTGGATATCCCCCTCCAGCATTCTTCCGACAAGGTGCTTGAAAAGATGCGCCGCAACATAACATGTGATGAAACAGTCGCGCTTATCGGTAAACTCCGTGAACGCATACCCGGGATAGTCCTGCGCACGACATTGATTGTCGGGCATCCCGGAGAGGGAAAAAGGGAATTCGCCGGGCTTCTGGATTTTGTCGGGAATATGCGTTTCGAAAGACTCGGTGCCTTTGCCTATTCAGAAGAAGAAGGGACATACGGGGCGGAAAACTATAAGGATACAGTTTCCCGAAAGGAAAAGCAAAGACGTCTGGACGAACTTATGTCCCTGCAGAGGGAAATATCCGCGGCCTTCAATGCATCAAGGGTAGGGACGGTCGTCAAAGTCATTGCAGATTCGGTGTCCGACGGTTACTATATTTGCCGCTCCATGTATGAAAGTCCCGAGGTGGACGGGGAAATATTGGTGAAAATTCCGGAAAATGAAAGCGGCGGCGCGGTCTGTGAAAGAATAGGCAGGTTTTTTGAGGTAAAAATCTTCCGTGCCGATGATTATGACCTGTATGCGCAGGTACTGGATCAGGTACGTGAGTGATTTTAGAAACTGTGTTTATGAAAAGGATTATATTTTCGTTTTTTGTGTTACCGGCATTTTTGCTGTTCCTGCCGTTGTCTTCATGTTCTCCCGTGGCCTATAAGTTCGTCATGGAACGCAGCGGACAGTCTTCGTCCGGTCTTGACCTGTCGGGTAAAAGCATAGCTGTGGTCTATGCATATCCGGAGCATTCACGGGATTCGTTGCTTGCCGCCGAAGTCGGCCAGGGTTTCGTGGCCGGTATGGAAGAAGCCTATTTCCTCGGTACCGATGCAATGCCCCTTTTCAATATAAGTGCGTCGCAGGGTGGCGGATATTCCGAAAAGGATACGCTTGTCAAACTCGTCATGGATACCGGGTCGGATGTGGTTTTCGTGTTCCACTCTTTCGGAACCGGCGATCTGTCGGTCTCCACGGCCAATGTGGTGGAGTTGCCGTTCGATGCCAGGCTGTCGGTTTATGACTCCATGTCTCCGGAAGATACCGTCAGGCAGTATGATTACGGCGATTCTTTCCTTTGGAGCGTGCAGGGAGGTCTGGAAAAGGATGATTTGGATACGGCTGTATTCAAGGATCTGCCCAATGCCGCTTTCAGGCTCGGGGGCGAGATAGCCTCTGTCTTCACTCCCCAGTGGAATGAAGAGATTTACACTATCATACTTTATGACAGCGACAGTGAATGGATGGATGCTGCAGAGATGGCCGTTTTCGACATGAAATGGGCGGAAGCCATGAAGATATGGATGGACAAGGCGGATACGGGAAACCTTCAGAAAGGTTCGGCGGCAGCGTACAACTGCGCTTTGGGCTGCTACATCCTCGGACAATACGGACTTGCCGAAAAATGGCTCGACTACAGCGATTCGCTTTACCGGATCACCTCTTCCACCACATTGAGAAACAGGATTTCAGAAGCGAAAGTCAGATAGTATCCGGATAATACTTTCAGTACCCTTTTTTGTACTTGACAGGAGGGGGTAGGATACTTATATTTGCAGGCGGATGTCAATACCTGTTTGCCTTATGGATAAATTGTTCATATATGCCGTTTCCGTCCTGTCGTTCCTGTTGATGCCATTCTGTGTGGAAATCCATGCGGCCGCCCGTTCCGGCCTCGGCTTCAGTGTTTCGTCATGCTCCGACACGTCCGTGCGGACACAGCCTCCTCCCGCCGCCTTCGAGGTGTCCGGCGTAGTCCTCGATTCGGCATCCCGGGTTCCCGTGGCAGGCGCGGCGGTGATCTTCGGCAATACGGGAACCGGCGGCCTGACGTATGCGGTTACCGGTTCTGACGGGAGGTTCAAGGTATCTGTGGCGGCAGGCGATTATTCGATAACGGTTACGCATGTGCAATATTACGACTTTACATATAAAACGGGGATAGCTTCCGTCACGGAGCTGTCCCCGTTTGTGTTGAAAGAGAACGTCGAAAGCCTCGAAGCGGCCTCAGTTACGGGTTCTTATATCAAGCGTAGAGGTTCAAACTACACTGTGTCTGTAAAAGGCAATCCCAAGGCGGAAGGCCTGTCCACCCTGTCGTTCATGGGCACCCTTCCGGGAGTACGCGGGTTGAGCGTGAACGACCGTCCTGCAGTAATCTATATCAACGACCGCGAGTTGAAGATGTCCCGGGACCAGATAGTGCAGTATCTTTCCACGGTTCCTACGGAGAGCATCGAAGACATAAGAGTGAGACCTTCCAAGGGTGCGGTGGGGCAGGCATCCCGGCGCAACGCGGCCATCTACATCCGTACACGGCGCAACGAAAACGAATTCATTTCGGCCATGGCAATGATTAATCCGGAGTATAAATATGGGGTAAAAGGGGCGAAAGGCGATTTGAGCGGTTCATTCGGTTATTTTGACAAAAAAATATCTTCTTTGACATTCTTTTACGGAGGAGGTTTTTTCGAAAATGAAGGAAGAGCGAATATAGTGGGCGGCAACGAAGAGGCTTCCGATGCAAGGCATGAAATAGCGTCTTTCACTTTGGACCAAAGTTTTGTATATGACATTTCGGACAAGCATTCGATAGGGCTGGGGCTGAATGTGTTTTACAAGCCATACGAGTTGTGGAGGAAGGATTACACGGGTGGAAGCCGCGATTACCTGAACAATTCGATTATCAGGTATCATAAGGAAGAGGTATTCGTGCAATACGCCTATAAATTCGGCAGGCGCAATTCCTCATTCAAACTGACGGCGGATTTAGTTAGCGGCAATACGAATGTGAGTGACGAATATATAAACGCTCCGGAAGGTTTTGTCCCTGTCCCGTTAAGGCGGAACGGGATAAATTCCGGCATTCAGGCGGATTTGTCTTTGGAATTGGACGATGACATGAATCTTACAATAGGCACGAACTATACTGGCATGGTTGCTTCGACGGCGTATCCTGACGGTATGGAGCTGGCCGGTGGTGAAAAACTGTATAGTGTGCCTTACCGTGAGGGCATCTACAGCGCATACGCCGAGTATTATGCCTCTTTTTGGGACGGCAGGCTGGATCTTACGGCCGGTCTGCGTTATGAACATGCTTTTTCCAAAGCGAGACCGTCGGGCGATTCGTGGAACACATACCGGTACGATGATTTTTTTCCGTATGTGGATTTGACATACAATTTCAAAAAAGACGGTTATTATCTGAGTCTTATGTTTGACCGTACAATATTCAGACCCAGCTCTGGAGACTATATCCCGTATGTTGGAAGGGACGGTGAGCAGGTATATGATGTCAGCGGTTTAAGCCTTGTCTTGCCGGAATACCGCAATGAACTGTCTTTGACGCAGACCATAGGCGGGGCGCATACCGTGGGGTTTTCCTATAGTTTTAACCAGAACGTCTATAATCCGGTTTATTTCACGCAGGATGACAAGATAGTAAGTACGTGGACATCCGCGGGAAGCGAACACGGTTTTTCCCTGTTTGCGGACATGGGATTCTGGATAATAAAATACACCATGCATATCGGTCTTAATTTGGGAGGGCAGTACAACATGTTGGAGAATATTGCGGGAGACAGTTTTGATTCATGGGAGGGACGGGTCTCCGCAAGGCTCTGGTTTCAGTTGTCAAAGTCGTGGACTATGGCTTTGACAGGCTCGTATAGCTCTCCGAGCAAAAGTTTTTCCCAAATATACGATGACAACTGGTCTGCGGGCATAGCCGCAGGCACCGATCTTGGGAAGAACTGGCATTTGACCCTGTACCTGTACGATGTGTTGAACAATAGGAAAAGCCGTTCAAGAAGTATAATGCCTGGACTCCCGTACGAATCGATATATATATTTGACAGTGCTCGTGCCGGTTTTACGCTGACATATAAGTTCAGCAATTATCGCGGAAAAAGGGCTTCGAGGATAAATACCGTAAGCGGCAGGTCCGTAAGCGGCAGTTAGTAAATATTATAAACATTAAAAAATTGATTATGGAATCGAGGAAAACTAAGAAGCTGTTTAAAATTTTTTCTCAGAATATTTGAGACACGCTTTTGTGCAGGTTTTTGCCGTTTTTTGAGGAGAATAGCAGCGCTATTGTGTGATAAAAATGGCAGAAAGATGCCGAAATGGTGGCACAA
>JADIME010000002.1 GCA_017694935.1 Candidatus Merdivivens pullistercoris | reverse complement strand
GGCTATGACCGAAACAATGGCGACGGTGACATTGGAAAGGAAAAACAGTTCGAGCCTCGTCTCCTTGTCCGGGAAAAGCTTTTTCAGTCCCCAGGCCCCGGCTATGATTATCACGGACACGGCGGCACCGGTTCCCCATGAAACCACCGGGAAAGGCACACCCGGGAAAGAAAATATAATAAATACCGTAAGGCTGAACAGGACAGCGAATATCAGCACTCCGGGGAACCACCGCAAGACTTTGTAAGCGAATACCGTACTCCGTTTCAAACGCCCGGAAGTCATGAGACGGGCAGCCAGCAGGCAAAACGCCAACTGGAGTATAACCTCGATACTGACTACGACTGCCGTATCCAACATCAGCTGCGGGTCGGAAAGCCACACCTCTATCTGAGAACGCGACTGTTTTACCGCAAGCGGCCATATTGCCCCTGTGAATATTCCGGCCACGGCAGCCTGAGCCAGCACGGACCACCGCTTGTGCCATGTCTGCTTTATGATAAAATTAAAACAGACAAGAATCATCAATATTACTACAAGACTATGCATATCATTAAATTCCGGATTTTCTGCGATGACGTATCACAAGGCCTCCGCCGACAAGAAGCGCTATTACCAGAACGGCAATCAGGGCATTGCCTATTACTGCCTTCCTGTTTTCCGGCCCGGTCTCCGTCGTTTCTTTTTTCAGTACGGTACCGTCCGACACGCCTGGGGAAACTTCACGTATGTTCCTGATTGATGCTTTATAACCGCCGGCTCTGTCCTTGCCTGCATTGGAAGAAATGAAATCCTGCAATTGCTGATTGTCACATACAAAACCCGAGCATGAAGGCGCGAACTTCTCTATCAGCTCCGTGTGTGTTACGGCAAGATTCGAAATCTGGGCATCCGAAGCATTCCAAAGACCTTTACGGGCAGATTCGAGCATCACCGCCGTCATCTCCTCCAAGGCCGCCGGATTCACATTTTCAAAATGTTCCCGCACTCCGAGGCCGTAACTGTCCTCGATATACACATCGTAGATTTCATTCCAGATACGGTCGTCCACCGCGTCAGGCTTCATGACATTCCAGCCGAAAGTATTTTTAACCGTCTCCGCTATTGCATCCGCATCGCCTGCGCCGCCTTTCAACTTCTCTTCGACATACGAAGGATTGAAGATGGTGGTACGGCTTTCAACGCCGATTGCTTCTTTAAGTTCCTGCATCCTGACACGGCTGCGGTTGCGGTAATCGCTCAGGTAGGCATCCGGGTCTTTGCCTGTCACCTCCCTCACGGCAAGGTTCAGTCCTCCCATGAACTCATATACATGGTCGAGGCTCAATGCTCCCCATGTATTGCTCTGGCGCGGCTGCACTACGGCATCCGTCCTTGAAAGGGCGGCCTCGAAAGCATACCGGGCAAAATCTTCCCAGCCGTCCTCGCTGCCGTAATATGCTCCCATGTTGTTCATGTATGTACGGGCTATCTCGTCCTCGGATTCCCAACGTCCGGAAGCCTCCACCATGCCCTGTATGCCTGTGCCGTAATTGCCGTTCACTCCCCCGAATACCCTGTATGCGGACATCTTCCGCGCTTGTTCAGGGGTTATGCCCTTTTCCGTCAGAATGCGCTCGGATTCACGTATGCCTTCGGCCACATTGTTGGCAAAACCTTCATCCTTGGCAGCCGCGGCCATCCTGACCGCCCTGTCTATCAGGAACAGGCGTGAAGCCGCAATGTCCCTCAACTGTCCGCTCGTCTGTACCACGACATCTATGCGCGGGCGGCCAAGACGCTCCGAAGGGATGAGCCTTATATCCGCGACCCTGCCGAACGTATCGTAAACAGGCTCGACACCGAGCATATAGAATATCTGCGCCACCGTGGCTCCCTCGGTTTCGATAAATTCGCTGCTCCACAATGTATAGCTTACCTTGCGGGGAATAGAGTCGTTGTGCCGTTGCCTGTACAGGGCGATAGTATTTTCCGCAAGTTTCACCCCTTTCTCCCAAGCGGCTTTGGTAGGCGTGGCCTCCGCGTTTATGGCAAACAGGTTACGGCCCGTAGGAAGCACATTAGGATTGGCGACAGGATCACCTCCCGGGGACGGGGACACATATCCGCCGTCAAGAGCGTCAAGGATACTCGAAAGCTCAGCCGCCGGAGAAGTCTTCAGCAAAGCAAGATAGCTGTTTACGTTTTTCAAAGCCGTTTCAAGCCCGGTTACCGCACGGGCGAAATCCATGTCGTGCGAAGCCTGCACCGCACCGGCGGCCTTGCGCGCCGCCATCAATTCAGCCATTGAAATGCCGGCCATGCCGCATACACGTTCATCCGAGACAGCGCCGCCGTCGGAAAGCAGGATGCCGATCATTTTCTTGGCCGGTACGGCATAACGACGGTTGAAAGCGGATAAATCCTTCAGTATCGAATCATCAACCCTGCCTTTGGAACGGTCGATTGCGAAAAGGCCGTAGGCCACAGGATCCGTACACATCGCATAAACGGTTGAAACCAAATATTCCGGCCCGTATGCCTCACCGAGGACATACAGGCGGCCTGTGACCTTTTCAGAAGCGAGTTCCTCTGCAAAATTGCCTATCCTCAACACTTCATCAGCGGAATAAGGCTTTCCCGGAATGGTATCGAGTCCGAGATCCGAACATATCCCCATCTCAATCGCAAGGGATTTTATCTTCAATGACACCGCGTCGGCTTCTCGCCCCGATTCGACGGCTTCCGAGTACTCCGAAATGGCATTTTCAAGTTCCTTGTACAATCCCCTTACCCCGCTTTCAGTAAACGGCGCGGTAAGATAAGACTGCAGACCAGCGTATGCACGGCGTTTGGCTATGACACCTTCGCCGACGTTTCCTATGGTATAAAGATAAAAATGCGGGAGCGTGCCGACCAGCCTGTCTGGCCAGTCGAAACGGCTCAAGGCCACCTGCTTGGACGGGGTGAACTCAAGACTGCCGTGGGTACCGAAATGCACGAGCGCATCCGCACCGAAGCCGTAACGCGCATAAAGGTATGCGGCTATATAGTTGTGCGGAGGAGCCGCATGTGTCCCGTGTACCATCTGAAACTCATTGTCTCCTCCCCCGGCGGCAGGCTGCGGCATCAATACCACATTGCCGAATCGTATGCACGCCAGGGCTAGTTTCCCGTCACGGGACATGTAAGGCCCCGGAAAATCCCCGTTCGAGGCAGTGACCGATTCATAAAGCCCGGCAGGAAGCGACTGCTCCACCCAAGAGGCATAACTTTCTGCATCGATCCACTGAGGATTGCCATCGTCCATGAATCGCGAAGAGGCTCCCTGCGCGTATGAACCGAATACGGCTCCCTGCCTGGCGATAAGACTGCCCAAAGCTTCCGGCGAAGACGGAAGCCCGTCCACATTGTAGCCTGCATCTCTCAAGGCCACAAGGAAATTGTACAAAGACGGCACTACCTCCATCCCTCCTGCCGTCAATGCATTCTGCCCCGGCCCCTTGAAATAGAACACGGCTATCTTCTTCTCGCTTTCGGGCTTGGTTTTCAATGCAATATACCTGTTCACGGTTTCGGTGAAATCATGCAGGCGGTCTGGAATCGCCGCAAGATACTGCAACCCGTCTTTTGAAAGATAATGCCCGAAAAGGGCATACGGACGGATTGCCCCGTCTATCTCGGGGGTGACAATGCTCTGTGACATGAAACCTCCGCTCATTCCCATGTCGTCGGCCTCCCAGTTATCCACAAGGTCATTGACATTCAACGGGGAAAACAGAGGGATGTCCCGTTTTTCAAGATAATCCACGGCGGCATCGCCGAGCCTCCCGTGCGCCATGTTTATGATTGCGTCCGGAGCTATCGAATCCAAGGTGCCATCCATAAGGTAGCCCCTGATACTTCTTATCGGATACACCATGTTTCCTGTGGCTTCCAGGGATTTTACAAGCTCCGAAGGTTCGCCCATCTGCCCGGTCACGATGATGCGCGGCGCATTTTCTTTATAAAGCCCGGAGGATTTCAGATATTCCTCATATTCAGCGATGCTTCCGAAGCCGAGTTCCCCTTCCCCCTCACAGGATGGACGGTAGATATTTTCCACTTCATATATTTCCGCCGGCGACGGTTCTGAAACGAAAGCCTGTTTGCCGTCGATATATTTTCTTACGTATGCAAGCATGTTCCGGTAATTGTCCGGTCCTCCGTTTTCAAGATAGCTTTTCACAGCCGACGCATCGGTCGAATCCAAAGTGTTTATGTCGTTGGCAGGATTGGTCACCATCGTGGAAATGACCGGAAGTCCCTTGTCCGCCGCATGCAGCACGGCCGCCCTCTCCTCTTCCGTGATACGCAGTCCCATGCCGTTTATGAACAGCATGTCGTAACGGCCTGCACGGGAAGCCTCGGAAGGTTGCAGTTCATACAATTTTACCATGCCGTTGTCATTGGCCCGTGCGATTTCCCCGAGCTGTATCGCCTGATAATTCATGAAAGCCACTTTTGTCGGGCTGCACAACGAAGCCCACAGGCCCCACAGGATCAACAGCCCGGAGACTGCACCGAGCATATATGCGATTGTCCTCTTTTTCATCGTGAAATTCCGTTCGTTTCGTTAATCTCTATACATCAATATTTTTTAAAAAATTTTTCAATATCCACAGACAGCCCGACCGCCGCCGTAATGCCCGTAGTGGCCGGCGAACTGCTGTAATAATAATCCGGGACGTAATTGAAAAGGTTATCGACTATGACATTGAGGTCTATGCCCCTCCATATATCCTGGGAAAACACGAGTTTCCATATAGTATATCCCGGATAGGTAACCGTTTCCGTGTCCTCGTAATCAGTTGCCGACGTATATACATCGGTCGTCACAGCCGAAAGCACCCTGCCGCTCAAGGCAATGTTGAAACCGTAATTTTTCCATGACTTGCCGTACTCCACCTTCAGAGTGGCCGAATGCGGGCGTGTCTGGGACAACAACGGTTCCCCGGCCCTTATGGCCTCATCCGTATATGTGTAGGACAGCCTTGCGCCGAGACCGAAAGGGAGCCTCGTAGAGACAGAAAAATCAAGCCCGCGCACCTGCAACGGCGACATATTCATGTATTGCATTCCCCCAAGGGCGTCGTTCCATACGGTAGTTATGCGATTGTCCACCCAATTGTAAAAGCCCGACAGGGAGACATTCAGGTATTTCCATGAATATTCGGCGGAAAGCGAAAGGTTCTCGCTCGATTCCGGGGCAAGGTCCGGATTGCCGTAAATCATGAAAATGCCCGCCATGTCGAATGACATGTACATCTCTTTGAGTGTCGGCGCCCTGAAACCTCCCGAATAAGAGCCGCGGAAAGACCATCCCCCGATCCGGTACATAAGACTGAGTTTCGGAGAAAAATGGCTCAGTTTCTTCTGCGAAAAATAATCGAAGCGCAATCCTCCCGTAAGATGCCAGCGGTCATCGAGATTGCATTCGATCTGAGTGAACACGTCGGCCGTATGCTGAATGTAATGGCCGTTCCCTTCAAACTGGTAAGACATCAGGTAGTCCCTCATATAATCGCCTCCGACTATCAGCGTGTGGCCTCCCGGGAAAAACGAATATGTATAAATCCCGCGCAGGACATGCTGGACATTGCTGTAATCGCGCACGTCGGAATCATTGAAAAGCAGATAATCGCTCTTGTCGTACTGGTCGTAACTGTACGAGAGTTCAACCCGGTTTTCATCATTTATGTCCCATTCGCCTTTCAGTCCCCCGCTGAAATCGCGGTAACGGTCTTTGGTATCGGCCTGCATATCGCGCTCGCGGAAAAAATATCCGGCACGGGCGGTAAATTTCAGGCCTTCCACGGGTTCGTACTGCAACCTCTCTTTCACACTGTAATTGAAACCTCCGTAAAATGCATTGTAGTCGCCCTCGTTTTTCATTTTATATGAATCGACCGCCGTATACTGGACATTGGTCATACTGTTAAATTTCCCGGCAACGAAACCGGCGGAGCCTCCGTAACGCCGTTCATTATGAGCCCCGTACCTTGCATTGACATTGACAGACCACGGTTCAGTGGCACCGGATGTTATGATATTCACGACACCTCCGACGGCATTCGAGCCGTAAAGCGAGGAAGCCGCGCCCTTGATGATTTCCACCCTCTCTACATTGTCAAGATTAAGGCGGCTGTAGTCTATATTGTCCAGAGTCTCTCCCGCGATGCGTTCTCCATCGACGAGAAAAAGCACGGAATTGCCCCCGAAGCCCTGCATGTTCAAGGTAACCTGCTGGTCCATCGCGTATGAAAACTCTATTCCCGGAAGTTCGGCCTCAAGCAGATCGCCGACATCCAAGGCATCCACGCGCTTTATGTCTGCCGAAGTTATCACCCTTGTAAGTATGGGAGAGTCTTTAAGCAGTCTCGGCGTCCTCGTGCCGGTGACTACCACGGCCTCGAGGTTCATAAGGTCTTCTTCCATGACTACATCCGTACGTCCGTAATCCTTGCGGCTCTCCAATGCGACTTCGCATGAAAGATAACCGAGCAACTGAAATACAAGTACCGCATCCTCGGGAGCTTCTATGCTGTAAGCTCCTCCGGAAGCCGTAAGCGCGTATACCGTCTTGTCATTCTTGACGACTATCGTGACACCTTCCAACGGCAGTCCCTCGGAATCGGTAACCGTACCGCTCACCATGACGCGTTTCTGGGCAAAAGACGGGAGAACGGACAGCAACAGCAACGATATCAAAAACGTTTTTCTCATTTTTTCACTTTAATTGGAGAGGGTAAATATAGTCCAGTGTCATAAAGCCTTTCACTTTGCTTTCATTCATATAGTTGGACAGCCTGATCGCCGCCATCCTCCCGTCCGATGTCTTGAGTATGTAAACCTTCCCCGACAATGTATATATCGGAGGCATGGTGGATGTATCGACATCAAGCCACTTGGACAATTCGGCATTGTAAAACGACGGGGCGTAAACGATATTGCCGTCCATCATGCCGGATACGTCCACCATGACCGTACTGTCCGTCCATGTATCCGGCACCCATTCTCCGTCGGGAAGTTTTCCCGAGGCCGCGAGAGCGTCCAGTCCGTCAAATCCGGTCTCCATCACCGTACCGCCGTTGGTCTTTGTGTCATAGCGGTGTATCGCCAAATCCCATGACAGCACCTCCCCTTCTTCGCTGCCGTCCGCCGCCAACACCGTAGTGTCTATCGTCGCCGACTGAAAATCTATGTATGTCCATTTAGTATAGGACGTGGCATCTATATACACCGTTCCCTTCCCTGTAGCCTTGTCCATATTTATGAACCCGAAATCGACAGTGGCGGACGGGTGGTCGTATATCCATCCGAACATTCCGTTACATGAAGGGAGCGACATCACGGCCGCCCCCATCACTAAAAACAATATGGTTTTGTTCATTTTTCCATTGTTCCAGACACAGACTTCATGAAGGCGCCTATTTCTCGGTGGACGGGGCCGTACCCGGAAGTACGGAAATCTTCAGTCCCCCCATTACGCCCGGCACATCGAACACGAATGAAAAATCCGTTTTGTCACCGCTTACCGTTCCTGTGAATGTGCATGGATATTCCTGTTCCGAACCCGGCTGCATCCCCATCAATGTAGAGCCTTCCCCTTTTATGGAAAAGTCATCGCCGCTTTCGGAAACCTTGGCGTCATTGACCGTAAACTTGCCCCATGTATCGGAAACATAGCTTACCGACACAAGGCCTTCTCCCGTAGAAGTTATCGTAAGGGTCTGGCCGTCGCTGACCATCGGGTCCGGAGAATATTGGAACTCCGCCGTAGAATAACCGCTGTAAGTACCCGCCACGGATTCTGAAGGATCCGTTCCGTTGTTTGCCTTGTCGCAGGACACCGCTGCAAAGGCAGCCACTGCTGCCATCAATAAAAATTTGTCAAATCTCATCGTTTTATTTTTTTAAGATTATTATATCCCTGTTTTCATATCCTGTTCTCATATCCCTGTTTTCGGAGTGCAAAATTATCCTGTCCGGGACCTGCCGTCAATCACAATTAATAGGGAAAAAACGATGATACGGTAACAATTTGTTGTTGCCGTCTTGTTTGAAATAGCTGCCAGGTGCTCATTGCCGCATCAACAAGAGCCTCTACAACCCTGTTACTTTATACCGTTCCCGTCCGGGAATGCATTGTCGTTATGTTTTATGACCTTGGCGTCTATGAAGAAAACTATTTCTTCAGCTATATTGGTCAGATGGTCTCCAGCGCGTTCCAGTTTGCGGAATATGCTTCCGAGCCCCATCAGCAACGGTATCGCATCCGAGTCTTTTTTTGCATATTCGACAAGGATGCCGTCTGAAGCGGACTTGACCTCGTCAAGAGTATCATCCATTGCGATAACCGATACGGCATGGGCCGGGTCCATTTCTTCCAAAGACTGTTTCAGGCCCGACATCATTTCCAACACCACCGAGAACATCTGTTCCAATCTGAGCCGGCGCACTAATTCCGCATCCAGCTCCACGGCATCCGTCTCCCGCACAAAACGGGCAATGCTGTATGCATAGTCGCCTATCCTCTCGAGATCATTGTTTATTTTCAACATTGCAAGCACGAAACGCAAGTCTATCGCCACAGGGGTATAAAGGGCGATAAAATCTTCTATTTCGCTGTCTATCTTCAGCTCGAAAGCGTCTACCAGCCTCTCCCTGATACTGACCTGCTGTGCGATATTCTTGTCAAGACCGAGAACGGCCTGTTTTGTACGGCCTATCTGGTCATAAACCAAAGTCCACATGCGGACGACTTCGCTTTGGATCAGTTTCAATTCTGTATCTATGAATTTTACCATATTCTTGATTTTTATCTGTTTTTAAATCCTCCCAAACCCGTTATTCCACAGGCATATCTCTTTCCGGCAGCCGGAACCGCCCGTCAGAAGGCGGTCTAACCGAAACGCCCCGTAATATAATTTTGTGTCGCTTCTTTATGCGGGTTTGTAAAAATGGTTTTCGTATCGTCATACTCGACCATCTCGCCCATGTAGAAAAAAGCCGTCCTGTCGCTCACCCGGGCAGCCTGCTGCATGTTATGCGTGACAATCACTATGGTGACCTCATTGCGCAACTCGCATATCAGTTCCTCGACTTTTGCCGTGGAAATAGGGTCGAGGGCGGAAGCCGGTTCGTCCATGAGCAACACCGAAGGAGACACAGCCATCGCACGGGCTATGCAAAGCCTCTGCTGCTGGCCTCCCGACAATGCGTACGCGGAAGCATTGAGTTTATCTTTGACTTCATCCCAAAGAGCCGCGCCACGAAGAGACTCCTCGACGCGTTGCCGGATAAAGTCCTTGTCTTTTATGCCATTTACCCTCAAACCGTAAGCTATATTGTCGAAAATGCTTTTCGGGAAAGGATTCGGACGCTGGAAGACCATGCCTATGTTCTTGCGCAGTTCGTCCACTTCCACCTCGGGAGCATAAATGTCCTGTCCGTCTATCTTTATGCTGCCTTTCAGTCGAGAACCGGAAACCAGGTCGTTCATCCGGTTGAAAAGTCTCAGGAATGTAGACTTGCCGCATCCGGAAGGCCCGATGAAAGCTACAACCTTGTTCTGCGGTATGTCCATTGAAATCCCTTTCAACGCATGGAAATCCCCGTAATAAAAATTAACGTCTCTGGCTTCGATTTTTTCCATTATCTTGTCATTACTTCATTTTCAGTTTATTCTCAAAATATTTCCTGAACCGGCCCGCCAGAAGATTTATGACCAATACAATCACTATCAGCACCAATGCCGTTCCGTACGCAATCGGCTGCTGGGCTTCTATGTCGGTCCCGCTCGTCGAAATCACATAAAGATGGTACGGCAACGCCATGCATTGGTCGAAAACAGAGGCAGGCAACTGGGGAAAGAAATATGCTGCACACGTAAACAGGATAGGCGCGGTCTCCCCCGACACGCGGCCGAGCGAAAGTATCAGCCCGGTGATGATACGCGGCATCCCCATAGGCAGCACGACTTTCCATATAGTCTGCAACTTAGTGGCGCCCAACGCAAGACTGCCTTCACGCATGCCGTCGGGAATGTCTTTCAAGGCTTCTTCGGTAGTCCGTATCACAAGAGGCAATGACAACAGGCCCAAAGTCAGTGAACCGGCAAGGATGCTGTCACCGAAACCGAGATACTTCACGAAAAGAGCCATTCCGAAAAGACCGAAGACGATAGAGGGCACACCGCTGAGATTGTTGGTCATAAGCCTTATGAACTTTACCGCCCAGCCTGTTTTGGATGCATATTCATTCATATAGATTCCGCTCATTATGCCTATCGGGAATGCCACTATCGCGCTTCCGAGCATAAGGAGCAGAGTGCCGACGATTGCCGGAAAGATTCCGCCTGAAGTCATCCCGTCAGAAGGGGCTTTTGTAAGGAAATCCCAGCTTATCACCCCGGCTCCTTTATATATAATGAAACCGAGAATGGCGAAGAGGACAATTACTATAAAAAGGCTGAATATCCTGAAAACGCCGAACGCCACGGCCTGTGTGCGCCTCTTCCGGTTGTCATAGCCCGAAGGGTATATAGGTAGAGAGTCCATATCAACTGTTTTTAGCCTTGTTACGGGCGGAAATGAATTCCACGCAAAGATTTATCATGAATGTTATGAAGAAAAGGATTACTCCCAATAAAAACAACGATTGATAGTGCGCCCCTCCCGCCGGAGCCTCTCCGAGTTCAGCCGCTATTGTCGCAGGAATGGTGCGCAACGGCTCGAGTATCGATGTGGGAACCACTGCCGCATTGCCTGTAACCATCAGGACGGCCATGGTTTCACCGACAGCCCGCCCTATTCCGAGCACTACGCCAGAAGCTATACCGGACATTGAAGAGGGTATGACCACCCTGTATATTGTCTGCCAGTGAGTGGCCCCCAAGGCAAGACTTGCTTCCCGCAATGAACGGGGACAATTGCGCATGGCATCCTCCGCTACCGTAACTATCGTAGGCAAAGCCATTATCGCCAGCACGATACTTCCGGCAAGGCCGCTTTCCCCCACAGGCAGTCCGAATACTTGCTGAAGTATCGGCACTATGACTATAAGCCCGAAAAAGCCATATACCACCGAAGGTATGCCGTTTAAAAGTTCTATGAGCGGTTTGAGGAAACCCCGCATTTTCGGCGGTGCCACTTCAGCCATATACACAGCTATGCTGATACCGAAAGGCAGGGCGAAAAGTATGGCGAAAAGACTGACCCACAACGTTCCGGCAAGCAACGGCCACATTCCGAAAAGAGGCGCGGGGGTCGCAGTCGGGAACCATTCCGCCCCGGCGAACACTTCCCTTGGAGAGATGGTTTTGTCTTCGATAAAACTCAGGCCCGCATCCGCATCTGCCATCGATTCGGGAATAAAGGCTATCATGCCCGGGCGCGAAGCCACAAGTCCCGAAATAAGGGAATCCGCAAATTCATAATGTTTTCCGAGTTGTTGTTCAGTAAAATACTTGTCCGCATCTTCCAGACGGAAGATTTCTATCGGCAAATCCGGCCCTCCGAGCTGGCTCCAGTCAGTCATGTCCTCATCGAATACGGCCTTTATCTCTTCCGCCGTCATCACCTTGACAGGATTGCCCTTGTTCAAGGCAAGCACATAGCCTTCTTCTATTACATGCTCGCGGAAAAGGCCCGCCCCTTCCGTAAAAAGAAAACCTATGATCAGCAGTATTACTATGCTTGTAATGAAACCGCTGCCGGTCAATAGCCATCTTACAGCCTTTTCGAAAAATTTTTTCATGGTTTTGATTTATTGCTCTTGATTGACAGGCACGAATCCTTGGTTCAATACCGACATCTGCCCTTTGGGAGACAAAGCGTATGAAATGAACGGCGCGACAATGGCCTCCTTCGTCGAATCGTAATAATAATACAACGGCCTGACTATCGGATAAGAACCATCGGCGGCAGTCTCTACTGACGGCATGGCATAATGCTCTCCTCCATCATACGAGACAGCCAACGGCTTGACATATTGATTGAGATATGCAAGTCCTATGTAACCTATCGCCCCTTTGGTCTGTTTGACCGATTGTATTATGGCCCCCGTGGCAGGCATGGAAAGTATGCTCGCCATGTAATTCCTGTTTTCCAGCACGCTTTCCTTGAAAAACTCATAAGTCCCGGAAGATGTTTCCCTTGAATACACTACGATTTTCATGTCGTCACCGCCTACTTCTTTCCAATTGGTTATTTTTCCCCGGAATATGGCTTCCAGCTGCTCCCTCGTCAGGCTGTCCACGGGATTCGACGGATTCACGACCACCGCAAGCGCATCGTAGGCCACTATGACCTCCTTGGCTTCCAGCCCCTCTTCCGCGAACCTCATCCTCTCGCCGAATTTTATACGGCGCGACGCCATCGCCATGTCGGTAGTATTTTCCATAAGCGAAGCTATCCCGACACCGGTGCCCCCTCCGGTGACAATCACTTCCCGGGAAGGATGTTCTTCAATATATTCTTCTGCAAGTTCTTGTGTAAGAGGCAGCAGAGTATCGCTGCCCTTGATACGCTGGGCATCTGCCTGCCCATACATACAAAACGCGATGAAAACGGAAAAAAGAATCTTTTTCTTGTTCATTTATGTTTTCGGCGCAGAGGTTTGGCCTACGCGGGCGCAAAGATAATCGGACAAAATCCAGACTACAAGGCCTGAAAGCCGATTTAATCTGTTTGAAATTGAATATTAATAATTTTGTAATATGATTATCCGCAAGATTACCCCTGATCCCGGCGAATTGCATTTTGTTTGCTGTTGTTCGTCGCCTGATTTGTCTGACTTCCGTCCGTTCCAATCTGTGCAAATACGGGAACGTCCCGACTTAATCCTCAATATATGCAAATAGTTGTATGTAAGCTAATTAACAAAGACATACCATAAAATTTATGTTCCGAACGGGATCGAGGTGGATCTCGCTCGGAACTGTGATTTTTTGCCGAATTATCATAACTATTTATGGAACAATGAATTACAAAGGCAACTATTAAGTCGTCCCGTTCCCGGCTTTACAAGAAAGGTTTGGGAAGTTTTGAAGTCAAGGACACAGATCGCTTCAACCGATTGCTGCATGCCCAGAATGGGAGTAATTTTGCGGATAATCATATTTAAAATGTGGTGAAATTTATCTGATTTTGTCGGAATAAACGTACAATTTTTATTTTCTACTATTATGAGAACGAGATTTTTTACATTCATGACCTCCGCGGTCATTGCCGTTCTTGCCGTTTCATGCGACAAGACTGAACCTGTCGAACCTGACGACCCCAAGACTCCGGATCCTGAACTGTCTTTGCAGGAAAGCATTGAAGTCCCTGCGGACGGGGGCGTATTTTCAATAACCTACACTATCGAAAACCAAAACGATTCCCTCAACGTGGAGGCCTCTTCGGAATCCAACGAATGGATACACTCTTTCGACTGTTCAGTACCAGGGACCATTTCTTTCACTGTAGATGAATACACGGGCGAGCAGGACATCGAATTTTCGCTTAGCCCTGAAACCGAATATGCAGCCGTGGCCATGGCCGCTTCATTGCAGGGAATAGTATTCTCAGAGGTAAGCACGGCAGAGTTCAAGACCAACAAGGCAAACCTGTCAGACAACAAGATCAGCATTGATGTGGAAATCATCGACTCCTACACATATTGGTTCAAGATATCCACGACCAACAGCGATCCGTACACATGGGGCTGCCAGCCAAGTTCCAAATACGAAGGCATGAGCGATGAAGAGATGCTGGAATACCTGCTTCAGGATCCGTTCATCGGCCTCAACGTAAGGTCTGGGGACGTTGAGTCCAACATGGGAGCCACTCCGGGTAATACATATACCCTCCATGCTTTCGGATATGCCAACGGAACGGCTACCACCGATCTTAAGCGCGTAGAGTTCACCATGCCGGAAGAGTAGGACACACACCCGCCGTGTACAGAAGGCAACAGATGGGCGACTAAAGAGGGCAATTTCTGCGTTACGCTTGAAATTCATCCTTGTTGGTCGCCCTTCTTATGTATTTTTGCCTTTGACAGAAATTTTCAATAAATTGCGGAAATAAACATCGTCCTTACGACGGACGTACTAAAAAACACGTGGATGATAAAAAACATAGTTTTCGATTTCGGAGGCGTCATTGCGGATCTGGACAAACAGAAAGCAGTGGAGGCATTCAAATCGTTAGGGATACAGGAGGCGGAAAAATATCTTGACCCATATCTGCAAAGCGGGGCTTTCCTTGAAGTGGAAAACGGGAAAACCGATGCAGCAGGCTTTATTGCGGCAATGCAGGAACTTTCAGGGCGGGAATTGTCTTTCGCCCAAGTACAGAATGCATGGCTTGCCTTCATCACCGGCATCAGCCGGAAGAAACTCGACTACATACTCTCTCTCAGGGACAGACACTACAACACATACCTGCTCAGCAACACCAACCCGTTCATCATGGACTGGGCCTGCTCTGAAAGGTTTCCCTGGGGTCTCCCGCTGGACGCGTACTTCGACAAAATGTATTTTTCATATAAGGCAGGATTCACCAAGCCTGATGAAAGGATATTCAAGTACATGCTCGAAGACAGCGGGATAAAACCGGACGAGACCCTTTTCGTGGAAGACGGCAAAGCGAATATCGATACTGCGGGAAAATTAGGTTTCCGCACATACTGTCCTCTGAACGGAGAAGACTGGCGGATGGCCGTCGAGGCTAACATAAACAAATGAAGACGGCCCGAAAACCCGGGCCGTCCCCAATAATCCTGAATACACTGTAAGACCGACCGGCTCCTACTCCATCGGTGCCGTTATTTCCATGGTAACCACCTGATCCTCCATCGGCACATAGCTGTAACCTTCTTTCTTGAACGGGGCCACGGCTATTTTATAGGTTTCACCCGGCTCTATGTACGTCAGTTCGTCTTCAACGCAAGAGAAACTCCTGTCTTCCGTCCAACGTGAATTCCACATCAGTTCTTCTTCCCACCATATCAGGTCGATGACAAGAGGGGTTCCGGCCGCTACCATATACATGTCGCAAAGGTTCTTGTCCATAGTGACATTGAAACGTATGTCGTCAGCACCCACATACGTAATCTCCAAAGTTACGGGAGCGGTGCTTTCCGATATGGCGATATTGAGAGTCCTCATCAAAGTCCTGTCTCCGCCGTCATTCACAAAAACGATTGTCTTGGCCTGTCCTTCTTCGTCGGAAGCCGTTACCGAGATTGTCCCCCCGCCGAAATCGCTGTCGACAGTGACTTCCGCCGTAATATTGCCTTCTACAATCGTCTCGACCACTGTCATCTCGTCCGCACCTTCCAGCGTGAACGGGATTTCTTCCGTCTTGCCGGTCTGCATTGCTATGTCCGTGGTTTCGAATATTATTTCAAATGGAGTGTACATTTCAAAAGTGAAAACGCTGTCGTCAGAAAGGATTATGTGTACATACTTGCCGTCCTCGCTGAGTTCCACCGATTTGAATATGGACTCTCCGGATCCTCCTGCAGACGGCATGCCTGTGTCTTCCCATGTCAGGCCGCCGTCGGTGGATATTTCCCAATTGCCTGTCTGTGGATTTATCCTTACCTGAGGTGCCATGCCTCCGCCGACCGGAATCCTGTTCCCGTCATTGTCACGGATAAAATCCTCAGTACCGTCAGGATATTCATATCCCCAATAATAAATTCCGTCCTCTTCCATTACTATGATTGTCGGAGGGGTCATCCCGTCTTCTCCGTCCTTACCGTCTTCTCCGTCCTTACCGTCTTCACCATCCTGACCGTCCCTGCCGTCTTTAATAGACACGGACGTACCGTCGGAAAAACTGATAGTGTAACCGTCCCCGTTATCCTCGACATCAGCGACAGTCACCGCTTCCTGCATTTTCTCCACGATAGTCTGCAAAGATTGTATATCCGACTGGACTTGATCGCGGAAATCCTCCAAAGCCTCGACACGGCCTGTCAGATCATCAATTGAATTTTTAAGTTCAGTGTCATCATACTGGCACGAAACTGTCCCCAAAATCAGGAGAGACACCATCGGCATTGCCATCCGGCGGGTGAAAAATTGTAAAGATTTCATAGTTTTGAAAATTGTTATTAGTTCATGCGAATTTAAAAATTTATTGCATAAATAATGTAAAAGAACCGATAAAAATATACGAAAGACAGTTTTTTCCCTAAGTTTGCATAAAAAAGACTCATTCATGAAAAACGATAAAAACCATGTTGTCGTAGGAATAGGAGAAATCTTATGGGACATGCTCCCCGAAGGCAGAAAACTCGGAGGCGCCCCGGCCAATTTCGCCTACCATGTTTCACAATTGGGATTTTGCAGCAGGATTGTCAGTGCCGTAGGATATGACATGCCGGGCGATGATATACTGAATATCCTCCGGGCAAAAAGCCTTGACACCGATTTCATCGAACGCATTGACAGACCGACAGGAACAGTTGAAATATCAATTGACGGCAAAGGCATCCCGGAATACAGTATCAAAGACAATGTAGCATGGGACAATATACCGTTTACAGACAAACTGGCAAGGCTTGCGGCAAAGACAAAGGCAGTAGTTTTCGGATCTCTTGCCCAAAGGCACCATGTGTCGGCAAAGACGATCAATGCATTTCTGGATGCCATTCCCGAGGAAAACGAAGCTTTAAAGATTTTCGACATAAACCTGAGACAGGATTTTTATGACAGGAACACGGTAGAACGGTCGCTCCACAAATGCAATATACTGAAACTGAATGACGAAGAGACTGACATAATAAGCCGCATGATCGGCATTTCGGGTACAATCGAACAGGTAGTCAATACGATCAGAAAAAGATACTCTATCGGCATCCTGATTCTGACATGCGGCACAAAAGGAAGTTACGTATTCGGGCATGACACAATGTCTTTTCTGCCCACGCCGAAGGTAAAAACGGCAGACACTGTCGGAGCCGGGGATTCTTTCACGGCGGCTTTTACCGCCTCCATACTGCAAGGCAAATCCATAGAAGAGGCGCATAAGGCCGCTGTGGACGTATCCGCATTCGTTTGTACTCAATACGGAGCGATGCCTGCACTGCCCGATACATTACGGAACATATTTTGATAAAATGAACCGACGTTTCATATTGAAGCCGAATGAAAACATACAAGCAAGGAGGATACATTATGAGAAAAAATTTCGGAGCGAAACCGCTCAGCTATCCGCAGCCGGTACTCATTGTCGCCGCATACGATGAGAACGGCATGCCCAATGCCATGAACGCCGCATGGGGCGGAATAAGCGACTCGGAAGAAATCAGCATGTGCCTGAGCAGCGGTCATAAGACGGTTAAAGACATATTGAAGACCGGCGCGTTCACGGTCAGCATGGCAGACACAGCCCACGTAGCCGAATGCGACTACCTCGGCATAGTTTCAGGCAACAGAGTGCCGGACAAATTAGCAAAATCAGGATTCCACACGACCAAATCCGCCTTTGTCAATGCGCCGCTGATAGACGAACTTCCCATCGCCCTTGAATGCCGTCTGAAAGACTACAACCCTGAAACGGGCATGATGCGTGGCGAAATCGTCAATGTAAGCGTGGATGAAAGGGTGTTGGACAAAAACGGGAATGTAGACCCGGCCAAAGCCGCACCCATAACTTTCGACCCGTTCAACAACACATACCTAAAACTCGGCGAAAAAGTCGGCAATGCATTTTCAGACGGGAAACGGATAAAGTTGTTGCCACGGCAGGAATTAACCTCAATCTCGTGAATATACAGAACGCCAAGTAGTTATAAAAACGGAACAAAAAACGAATGTGGATTCTGAGACGTTTCTAAGCCGTCAGAATCCACAGTGATTTTTTCCTTGATATTTACAACATATTAACACACAACAAATTACAAAGCCACATCTTAATTCCAGCCGTGGCCACAGCTACAAGGATGTTCAGGTCAAAGGTAATTTTGCGGATAATCGTTATTTGCATTGCTGATTGGCTGGCATCACTCCCCCTGATGACGGCGGAACAGGTCTATGGTGTTGCGCATGAGGCAGGTTATGGTCATAGGGCCAAGTCCGCCGGGCACTGGCGTTATGACTGACGCTTTCGGAGCCACTGCATCGAAATCCACATCCCCGCAGAGTTTTCCAGTGACAGGATCCCTGTTTACTCCGACATCCATGACAACGGCGCCTTCCGAAACCATATCGGCAGTGATGAATTTCGGACGGCCTATCGCCACTACCAATATCTCGGCCTCACGGGTCACGGAAGCAAGGTCTTTGGTACGGGAATGGGCTATGGTGACGGTGGCATTTGCATCGAGCAGGAGCTTTGCAACCGGCAGGCCTACTATGTTGCTCCGTCCGACAACGACTGCACGTTTGCCCTGAATGTCTATGCCGGCTTCTTTGAGCATGAGCATGACACCCATTGGAGTGCATGGAAGCGTGCAGGGGCGTTTCAACTGAAGGTCGGCAACGTTGAGAGGATGGAAACCGTCCACATCCTTGTCCTGCCGCACTGCCGCTATTACCCTGTCCGAGTTGATATGTTTCGGCAAAGGCAATTGGATCAGGATACCGTCCACACCAGGATCATTGTTCAGATCGTCTATCACTCCCAGCAGTTCTTCTTCGGAAATGGACACATCCTTGCGTATCGTCGTGTTCCTGATGCCCAAAGCCTCCGATGCCTTGCTTTTTCCGGTAACATACGAAACGCTCGCAGGATCATCGCCTACCAACACCACTACAAGGTGAGGGGCACGTCCGTATTTTTCCGACAACTGTTTCACTTCTTCCGCCATTTCGGCCTTCATCCTGACCGACAAATCTTTACCGCTTATTATCATAACACCTCTTTACTATACACGAAACATAAAATTGCAGCAAGGCCTCCTTGCAGGCTCCGCAAAATTACTAAATTTCCGTAAAATGTATCATTATTAACGGAAAATTGATAGGCCGCGCACCTCAAATAACGGTTAATTTTGCATCGACAAAAGGGAACAGAACACTGACAAAATTTTATTACGATGAAAAATATCATAACACTGATGGCAACGGCCTTCGCGACATGCCTCACGGCCTTTGCACAAAACAATGACGGAATAAAAACGGGAAACGGAATGAAAGAGACAAAAACATTGGTGGCATACTTTTCAGCCACAGGGACTACAGAAGAAGTAGCCGGAATGATAGCGGACGCCATAGGCGGATACCTTTACAGCATTGAGCCGGAAAAGCCTTACACATCGGCAGACTTGAACTGGAACGACAAGTCTTCACGCAGCAGCATAGAGATGAACGACAGCAGTTCTCGTCCTGCCATCAAGGCTGGGCTCGAAAATGCCTCCGAATACGATGTAATCTACTTGGGCTTTCCGATATGGTGGAACTTTGCACCGAGAGTAATCAACACGTTCCTTGAGACTTACGATTTCTCCGGCAAGACTGTCATACCGTTCGCCACTTCCGGTGGAAGCGGGATAAACAACTCCGAGAATGCATTGAAAAAAGCCTACCCGTCCATAAACTGGCAGACAGGCAGGCTCCTCAACCGCGCCACAAAGGCAAGCGTAGAAGACTGGGTGAAATAAAGATTGGGTAAAATAATCAGGACCTCTTTCCGTTTACAGTGCCCAGTGTCCTATGTCCTTGCGGTAAAACAGATTAGGGCACTCTATCATTGAAACCGCCTTATAGGCTCTGTCCCGGGCTTCTTTCAAGTCCGGGGCGGAAGCCACGACTATCAGCACCCTTCCGCCGGCAGTCCTGTAATGCCCGTCCACGAAAGACGTTCCCATGTGGTAAACTCTGACACCTTCCCCGAAATCACTGTCAAGCCCGCCTATTTCATAGCCTTTTTCATAGTGTCCCGGATAGCCTTTGGAAGCCATGACCACGCCGATTGTAGGCTCGTAACCCCACTGGATGCCATCTCTGAAAGCAGGGATGTCATGCAGGTCGCGCCCGTCGGCGATGGCGGAAAATATTTCATAAATGTCGCTTCTCAAACGGGGCAGCACTACCTCTGTCTCAGGATCCCCGAAACGGGCATTGAACTCTATGACCTTTATCCCGTCGGCGCATTTCATCAGGCCGCCGTAAAGGATACCTTTGAACGGGGTCCCTTCGGCAACCATGGCACGGGCGGCCGGCTCCATTATATTGTGAAAGGCAAAATCCTTGTCGTTCTCACTGATGAAAGGCAGCCCGGTATACGCTCCCATTCCTCCGGTATTGGGACCTTCGTCCCCGTCAAAGGCACGTTTGTGATCCTGTGAAAGCAACATCGGATAGACCCTTTCGCCATCGACAAGACAAAGGAAAGAAAATTCAGGGCCTTGCAGGAACTCTTCTATGACCACTTTCGAGTCCTTGCCGTAGACATTGTCCGAAAGCATGTCTTTCAATGCCGAGCGGGCCTGTCCAAAATCCTGTGCTATCACCACGCCCTTGCCGGCGGCAAGCCCGTCATATTTCAGGACAACAGGATAAGAATGCCCTTTTACATAATCCAAAGCACTCTCATAATCGGTAAACGAGCGGTACGCTGCTGTCGGGATACCGTATTTGGCCATGAGACGTTTTGCAAACTCTTTGCTCGACTCTATGGCCGTGGCGGCCTTCGACGGTCCGAAAATCCGCAAACCCGCTTCAGAAAAACTGTCGGCGATACCCGCCGCGAGCGCCGCTTCGGGTCCAACGACCGTGAGATCCACCCCTCTGTCCAAGGCAAAGGACTTCAAGGCTTCGACATCATTGTCCTTAATCGGGACACACTCCGCCTGTGAAGCTATCCCGGCATTTCCCGGGGCACAGTATATCTTCGAGACTTTCGGGCTTCTCGACAAGGCATCCACTATAGCATGGCAGCGTCCGCCGCCGCCCACTACCAATACAGTAGCCCCCTGCGGCAATTCCACATTTACCCCTTTATGTACCTTGGAAAATTCAGCACACCTCCCGTCGGGTCCCTGCTGCAAAAAATGATTGATTATTTCCATATCGTATCAGTGTTTGAAATGCCTTGTTCCGGTAAACAGCATCGGGATTCCGGCCTCGTTCGCCTTGGCTATGGAATCATTGTCCCTGACACTGCCGCCCGGCTGGACTATTGCCGTCACGCCGCTCTTCGCCGCAAGCTCGACACAATCGTCAAACGGGAAGAAACCGTCCGATGCCATCACGAGGCCTTCAGTAAGACCTTTCGCGGCAGCTTCCTTCAGGGCTATTTCCGCCGAGCCTATGCGGTTCATCTGACCCGCCCCGACACCTACCGTGACACCGTCCTTTACAACAACTATCGCATTGGACTTCACATGTTTGACTATCTTCCATGCAAAATCGAGATCGGACATCATCTCGTCGGAAGGCTGTTTATCCGTAACAGTCATGGACTTCACGACCTTGTCCGTCCTTGTGTCCGCATCCTGGGCGAGAAGGCCGCCGCGTACGGAAACATATTGCATCACCGGCCTGTCCGGGGAAGACATGTCTACCTTGAGCAGACGCACGTTCTTCTTTGCACGAAGTATTTCCAACGCCTCTTCGGTAAATGAAGGAGCCATTATGATTTCAAGGAAAACAGGTTTGAGTTCCGCCGCGAGCGCCTCGTCCACTTCCCTGTTCAATGCCACGATGCCGCCGAATATGCTCACATTGTCGGCCGCATAGCATTTCCTCCACGCATCAAGCGCGTCCGTACCGACGGCCGCACCGCATGGATTCATGTGCTTTACTCCGACACAGAAAGGCCCGCTGAACTCGCGCACTATCTGCAAAGCCGCGTTTGCGTCCTGTATATTGTTGTAGGACAATTCCTTGCCATTAAGCTGTTCCGCCGTGGCCAAAGAATAAGGGCATTTTTCGGAAGAAACATAGAATTTCGCCTTCTGGTGAGGGTTTTCCCCGTAACGGAGTTCCTGTTTAAGGTCATATTCGAGGAAGAGTTTTTCATTAAGACCGGCCTGCGCCCTCATGTATGCCGCTATGCACGCATCGTATTCGGCAGTATGCGTATATGCCTTCGCCGACAGTTTCAGACGTGTTTCTTCCGTCGTGTCCCCAAGACGTTCTATTTCATCGAGGACCGAAGGATAATCGGCCGAATCGCACACGACGGTCACGAATTTCCAGTTTTTCGCCGCGCTCCTCAGCATGGACGGGCCGCCTATGTCTATGTTTTCTATCGCATCATCCATTATGACCCCTTCCTTGGCGATGGTCTCACGGAAAGGATACAGATTCACGCATACGAGGTCTATATAGTCTATCGCATTAATCTTCAGCTCCTTTACATGACTTCGTACATCCCTGCGGGCAAGGATTCCTCCGTGAATGTTCGGATGCAGGGTCTTGACCCGTCCCTCGCATATCTCCGGAAAACCGGTCACATCGCTGATATTTATGATTTCCAGTCCGCTGTCGCGGAGCAATTTCATTGTCCCTCCGGTAGCTATCACTTCCCAACCGGCTTTTATCAATGAAGCGGCGAATTCCACTACGCCGCTTTTGTCGCTTACGCTGATCAAGGCTCTTCTTGCCATAATCCCAATTTTATTGACGTCTGTATGACGAATTGTATTTTAATTAAAAAAAACTATCTGTCTTCCAATGCTTGTGAAAACTTCACCGACGGCATTCCAGTGCCCGTCAAAGTTTTTCCAGTTCATGCCCCAATGCCTCGACATACAGGACATGTTCGATTTCATGTATCTTGCTTTCGACTTCACCGATGTCGTCGCCATAATATTCGAAAGCGCGCTGCGCTACTATGGTCCCTCCGTCGATGGTCTCGTCTATATAGTGTACGGTCACCCCGAAAACCTTCACTCCGAACTCAAAAGAGTCCTTTATCGCACGGGCTCCCTTGAAAGCGGGAAGCAGGGCCGGGTGTATATTCAGTATGCGTCCCCCGTATGCCGACATAAGGGTTTCTCCGACAATCCTCATATAACCGGCAAGGGCGACCATTTCCACCCCGAGCGATTCAAGCATACCCGCTATCTCATGCTCGAAAGCTGCTTTGGAAGGATAGGACTTGGGCAGAAAAACGAATGTCCTTATCCCGAAACGTTCCGCCCTTCCTATCACCGCCGCCGACGGATTGTCGCATACCAGCAGTTCTACCGTGGCATTTAACCTGCCGTCCGCGCACGCCTGCGCTATGGCCTCGAAATTCGTACCGCTTCTGCTCGCGAAAACAGCTATCCTGTGCTTCATGGCCGCAAGGTTTACAGCATGTCGATGAATACCCCGCTTGCACCGTCGGTCACCTCGCTGCCGTTTGCCGGCGCATGGGCGCGTTCCACGACCTTGCCTATTACCGTCGCCTTGAGAGAATGGGAAGCAAGTATTTCAACGGCCTTTGCCGCATCTTTGCCGTCAAGTGCCATCACAAGGCCTATGCCCATATTGAAGACGTTGAACATTTCCCTGTGAGGTATCTTGCCCCAGGTCTCCAAAGCCTTGAATACCGGCAGGATTTCCCAACTGCCCTCCTTTATCTCGACAGCCTGTCCCGGTTTCAGGATACGGGGGATGTTTTCATCGAAACCGCCTCCGGTAATATGGCTTATGCCATGCACGTCCACTTTTGAAAGCACATCCAATACCGGCCTGACATATATCTTCGTAGGGGTCAGCAATACTTCGCCGACAGTCTTTCCGCTGTCCATGAACGGTGCGTCAAGGCGTATGGAATTGTCTGCCAGAATCTTCCTGACAAGGCTGAATCCATTGGAATGCACACCGGTGGAAGCCACTCCCACAAGGATGTCTCCTGTCGAGACCTTGCTGCCGTCGATAAGACGTGATTTTTCCACGGCTCCGCAGGTAAAACCGGCTATGTCATATTCGCCGTTCCCGTACATGCCCGGCATCTCGGCCGTCTCGCCTCCTATGAGGGCGCACCCTGCCTGACGGCAGCCTTCGGCCACTCCGGCCACTATCGCTTCCACCTTTTCCGGGACATTGTGCCCTATTGCCACATAATCCAGGAAAAAGAGGGGTTCCGCGCCTTGTGCAAGCACGTCATTCACGCACATCGCCACGGCATCTATCCCTATGGTATCGTGCCTGTCCATCTCGAAAGCAAGTTTCAGCTTCGTGCCTACGCCGTCGGTACCGCTGACCAATACCGGTTCCCTGTATCCTAAGGACGATATGTCGAACATGCCCCCGAAAGAGCCTATCCCGCCCATCATCCCGGGCCTTGCGGTACTTTTCACATGGCTTTTGATACGGCGTACCACTTCGTATCCGGCCTCAAGGTTCACACCCGCTTTTTCGTATATTTCAGCCATAACACTATCGGTTAATTATGTTAAAATTCGCATTACAATTCCAGCTGCGCCGCATTGTCATACAGCTCCGTAGGATAATTCCCGTCGAAACATGCCATGCAAAGGTCGCTGCGGCGCCCTGCCGCCAAAAGCCCTTCGGTAGACAGGTAGGCAAGAGAATCCGCACCTATGATGTCCCTTATTTCCTCTACAGTATGGCTGGAACCTATCAGTTCCTTTCTCGTGCTTGTATCTACTCCGTAGAAACAAGGATATGCATACAGAGGGCTCGCGATCCTCACATGCACCTCTACCGCACCCGAATCCTTCAACATGCGGACAATCCGCCTGGAAGTAGTACCCCTTACTATCGAATCGTCGATAAGGACTACCCGTTTTCCACGGACAATATCCTTCAGGGACGACAGTTTGAGCCGCACCCCGTTTTCCCTGAGTTCCTGGGACGGCTGGATGAACGTCCTTCCTATATACCTGTTTTTAATCAGTCCCATCTCATACGGTATGCCGCTGGCCTCGCTGTAGCCTATGGCCGCGCTCAGGCTCGAATCAGGCACTCCCACCACGATATCCGCCTCCACCGGGGCTTCCCTGTAAAGTATCCGGCCGGATTCCTTTCTGAAAGCATGGACGTTGCATCCTTCGATAGTGCTGTCCGGACGTGCGAAATAGATATATTCCATAGCGCACATCTTATGTCTCTTGAAGTTGGAGAAATGATTGGACCTTATGCCTTTGTCATCAATGCACACAATCTCTCCCGGCTCTACGTCCCTGATATACTCGGCGCCTATTATGTCGAAAGCGCAGGTTTCGCTGCTGACCGCATAACCGTCCCCGAGCCTTGCTATGGACAACGGCCTGAGGCCGTATTTGTCACGGCAAGCATAGAGCCTGTTAGGGGTAAGGATTACAAAGGCAAAACCGCCTTCTATCATATTGAGGGCATCCATTATCGCATCTATCCTTGCCTCGGAACTGCTTTCTTTCTTTATAAGATGGGCTATGATCTCGCTGTCGGAAGTCGAATGGAAAAGGCTTCCCTGTTTTTCCAGATATCTCCTCAACAGGGTAGAATTTACGATATTGCCATTGTGGGCGACGGCGAAATTTCCTGTATGGTGATGGAAGACAAAAGGCTGCACATTGTCATATCCCCCTCCTCCGGCCGTGGAATAACGCACATGGCCTATGGCCTTGTCGCCATGGAGTTTCGCGAGATTGTCCTGATTGAAGACTTCTATGACTAACCCTTCGTCCTTCTTGCACAGCAGCCTGTCCCCGTCCGCGGTGACTATCCCGCAGGCTTCCTGCCCCCTGTGCTGGAGGGAATGCAGGCCGTAGTAGACGAACTGGGCGGCATCCTTTATATTGTACACGCCGAATACCCCGCATTCTTCGTGGATTTCCTCACCGTCGGGAAAACCCGCGCCGCATGGCTCCGGGGCATATTCGCCCTTCAGTCTTTCCAGAATCTCGCTGTAACCTTCTATGACCTTGCCCATATCCCGGCGGAAACGGTCCTTGTCGAGTCTTTTGCCCGTATCCATATCCCACAAACGGCATGAATCAGGGGAAATCTCGTCAGCGAGGATTATAGTCCCGTCAGGCATCCTGCCGAACTCTATCTTGAAATCCACCAAAGTGATACGTATCCTGGCAAAAAGTTCTTCCAGCACTTCGTTTATACGTTTTGTCTGCCCGTGCATGTATTCCAGCTCCGGATATGTGACAAGTCCGAGAGCGACCGCCTGATGGTCATTGATCAGCGGGTCCCCGAGCTGCTTGTTCTTATAGCACAGGTCATATATCACATTCGACGGTTTCGTCCCTTCCGGGATGCCGAGCCTTTTGGACATGGAACCGGCTATGACATTCCGCACTATGACTTCAACCGGGATTATGTCCACTTTCAGGCAAAGCTGGTCGCGTTTGTTAAGCGCCTTTATGAAATGGGTCTTTATGCCCGCCTGTTCCAGCTGCCTGTATATTATCGCCGAAATCTGATTGTTTATTATGCCCTTGTTGGCAATGTTGGCTATCTTTATCTCATTGTAGGCCGTGGCGGTATCCTTGTAATGCACGATTATCTTGTCGGCATCGCCGCTCTGGAATATCTGCTTGGATTGTCCTTCGACCAATAATTCTCTCTGCTCCATCAGGAATTCTCCTATTTATTTTTTACGAAAATATGCGACTGCGTTTGCAAACAGGTCTTCCGAAGGGATGAAACCCGGATAATTCCGGTAAAGTCCGTTCACGCACCTCTCGCTGTGACCCATCTTCCCGAGTATCTTGCCGTCTTTGGAAATGATACCCTCGATAGACGCGGTAGAACCGTTGGGGTTGTCCTCATATTGGAAAGCCACCTGCCCTGCCGAGAACAGTTCTTCGGCCATTTCGGAAGATACTACGAATTTTCCTTCGCCGTGGCTCACCGGAACGACATGCCTGTCGCCTACCTTGAAACCCGACAGCCACGGGGATGCGACCGACGCCACCCGCGTAGTGACAAGTCTCGATATATGCCTGTTCACATCATTGCGGAAAAGCGTAGGGCTGCTTTCGTCCAGCATTCCGAGACGGCCGTAAGGCAACAGTCCCGATTTCACAAGCGCCTGGAAACCGTTGCAGATTCCGAGTATCAGCCCGCCGCGGTCCAAAAGCCTGTGTACAGCCGCCGTCACGGAAGCATTGTTAAGAACGTTGGCTATGAACTTACCGCTTCCGTCAGGCTCGTCACCGGATGAAAATCCGCCGCTCAACATGATTATGTCCGAACTGTCTATATAACGGCACATCCTGTCTATCGAATCCAGAACATCCTGTCCCGTAAGATTAAGGAAAATATCCATCCTGACCTCTGCTCCGGCCCTGCTGAAAGCCCTCATGCTGTCATAATCGCAGTTTGTCCCCGGGAAAACAGGAAGGTAGACCACCGGATGCTCTTTGGCTTCACCCTGATACCTTGCGGCTTCCCTGTCACCTTCATACGGCCTGAAATCGCCGCTGCTGTCCACACCGCAATCCGGATAAACCGTTTCGAATTTTGCTTTATTGGCCTCAAGGGCATCCGCGACCGGAATTTCAGCCGTTTCTCCGGAAACACTGTCCGTGAACCTCAGGACAGGCTCGGGAAGTGTCCGTCCTATCTCCTCGACAGCCGGGTGCTCAGGCAGCCTGCAGCACTCAACCACGAAAGAGCCGTATGAATAATCGAACATGTTCCTTTCCCCGAGCGAGACCTCCGCCCCGACCGAGTTGCCGAAAGACATCTTGCATATGGCCTCGGCCACACCGCCGAAACCTACCGCGTAAGCCGAAATGATATTTCCCGAAGCTATTTCCGACTGCATCATCCTGAAAACGGACTTCAAGGCCTCTATGTCCGGCATCCTGTCCCTGCCCGGCCTGTGCCGCACGAGGGCTATCCTGCTTGAAGGCTTCTTGAATTCCGGGGAAATGACCTTGCGGGCATCAACGGTCGTTATGGCGAACGACATGAGCATCGGAGGAACGTTCATGTCCCTGAATGTGCCGCTCATTGAATCCTTGCCGCCTATGGAAGGAAGCCCGAAGCCCTCCTGCATCTTCAATGCGCCGAGAAGGGCGGCGAAAGGCTTGCCCCAGGATTTAGGGGACGACATCCGTTCAAAATATTCCTGGAATGAAAATCTTATCTTCGAATAATCCGCGCCGCTCGCGACTATCTTGGCCACTGATTCGACAACCGCGTATGCCGCCCCGTGATACGGGCTCCATTCCGCTATATACGGATTGTAGCCTGCCGACATTACAGAAGCGGTATTGGTTTCTCCGTCAAGTACCGGGAGCCTCTGCACGGACACCTGCGCCTCGGATTCCTGGGATCGTCCCCCGAAAGGCATCAGCACCGTGGTTGCCCCTATTGTGGAGTCGAACATCTCTATAAGCCCCTTCTGGGACAGCACGTTCCTGTCGGAAAGGTTTGACATCAGCCTGTCGTGCAGCGAAGCCCCGTCCTGTTTTCTTTCAAACGGATCCCTGTCCTCGACGGCGGACACTTCCACATCCGCGAAATGCTTGGCTCCAGCGCTGTCTATGAAGCTGCGGGCCATGTCCACGACAGTCCTGTCCTTGTAAAACATCTGCAAGCGCCCGCTGTCCGTCACATCGGCGACATGGGTGACTTCGATATTTTCCTCGTGGCAGTATCTTTCAAATTCGTCCCTGTCCCCTGCTCCGATAACCACGGCCATCCTCTCCTGAGACTCGGATATGGCAAGTTCCGTGGCGTTCAGGCCGCTGTATTTTACAGGGACACGGTCGAGATATATCTTGAGGCCTCCGGCAAGCTCGCCTATCGCGACACTCACGCCGCCCGCTCCGAAATCATTGGATTTCTTGATGAGGCGCGTAACCTCGGGCCTTCTGAAAAGCCTTTGCAGTTTCCTTTCTTCAGGGGCGTTTCCCTTCTGTACCTCGGAAGAGCACTCGTACAGCGATTTTGCATTGTGCTCTTTTGAAGAACCGGTAGCGCCTCCTATACCGTCGCGTCCCGTCCTTCCTCCGAGCATCAGGATCACATCTCCCGCCTTCGGGGATTCCCTGCGCACGGCCGATGCCTTCACGGCACCGACTACGGCACCGACTTCAAGCCTTTTGGCAACATAGCCGTCATGGTATATCTCCCTTACGTAAGTTGTCGCCAATCCTATCTGGTTGCCGTAGCTCGAATAGCCGGCGGCAGCCTTTGTCGAAATGACTCTTTGCGGGAGTTTTCCTTCCAGAGTCCCGTCCACGCCCGCATAGATATTGCCGGCACCGGTAACGCGCATTGCCTGATAGACATAGCTCCTGCCCGAAAGAGGATCCCTGATTGCGCCTCCCAGACAGGTCGAAGCCCCTCCGAAAGGCTCTATCTCCGTAGGGTGGTTATGCGTTTCGTTCTTGAACTGGAGAAGCCATTTCTGGGTCTCGCCGTCCACGTCCACATCCACATATATGCTGCATGCATTGTTTTCCTCGCTGACTTCAAGGTCGTCGAGCAGGCCTTTTTTCCGCAGATACCTCGCACCGATGGTCGCCATGTCCATAAGGCAGATGTCCTTGCCCTCCCGGCCGAGTTCCTTGCGCATCCTCAGATATTCATTATATGATTCCTGCATTCCGGCAGCCATGAACGAGTCGTCTATTTTGATGTGCTCGATTACCGACGTAAAAGTGGTATGGCGGCAATGGTCGCTCCAGTATGTATCCAATATGCGGAGTTCCGTTTCGTTGGGATCGCGGCCCTCGGCATTGAAATACTTCACTACCTCTTTCAGATCGGCCGCGTTCATCGAAAGGCGCATCTTTTCGCAATAATCGTGAAGTTCCCCGTCCTTCAAGTCCCTTAGTCCTTCGAGTACCGGGACGGGGCGCACCTCCGCCTGCTCCATGTCGCTCAGCACGGACAGATCCTTTACCCGCGACTCCACGCTGTTTACGTAATAACGCTCTATCTTGCCGAGGTCTTCCCCTGACACTCCTTCATCGAAAATCAGAAGCCTCGACGACTTTATATTGATTTCTGCCGCAGGGTCTATCAGATGTACGCAATCTATGGCGGACGCTGCCCTCTGGTCGAACTGCCCCGGCAGGTATTCCACAGCAAGGAACGGCTTCCCTCCTATTTCGCAATCGTCCGTCACCATATCCGTAACCACTTCCCCGAACACGCGATAACGGCATTTTTCCAGCAAATCCCGCGAAAATCCGAACAGGTCATACACATTGACAAGCCTCAATTCGCGTATGGAAAGCGACAGATTACGGTTCAATTCATTTTTAAGGCTGTCGGCCTCTACCCTGAACCGTGGATACTTTTCTACAAAAACCCTGTAATTCGACATATAATCTTAATTTTTACCTAATCTCCGATTTTAAGAAACTGTTCCGATTTTCCAAAAATACCGTATCCGCGCCACGGGCGGCCTCCGGACAAGCCCGGACGGCTGTCTCAGATCCTTGCCTGCAACACCTGCTCGGTCTGTTTTTTCCTGAATTCCTCCAACTTCTTCGCCAGTTCAGGATCGGACAGGGCAAGTATCGAAACTGCAAAAAGGGCGGCATTCTTGGCTCCGTCTATCGCCATCGTCGCGACAGGTATCCCGGAAGGCATCTGCACCATCGACAACAGGGAGTCAAGGCCGTTCAGAGCCTTGCTTTTTACCGGAACGCCTATGACCGGAAGAGTGGTCATGGCCGCTATCACGCCCGGAAGATGGGCGGCTCCGCCGGCTCCGGCTATGAGGACCTTCAATCCCCTTTGAGCCGCGGTAGCGGCATATTCGTAAGTTTTCTGAGGTGCGCGGTGCGCGCTTATGACAGATTTTTCAAACTCTACTCCAAACTGTTGGAGAATATCGACAGCGGCCGACATTACATCGTAGTCGCTTGTCGATCCCATGATGATACCGACTTTCATATTTTTATTTTTAAAAGGCACGCTTTTTAGCGCACGCAAAAGTAATAAGATTTCTTGATTTTTCACGAAAAATGTTTATTTTTGTGGCGATTAGAAAACCAACTATTTTTCAGAAATGTCGAACAAATTGCAGGAATTGACCGACAGGCTTTACAATGAAGGACTGTCAAAAGGGAAGCAGGAAGGGGCGGAAATCGTAAAGAAAGCCGAGACAGAGGCCGGGCGCATCCTTTCCGAAGCGCAAAGAAAGGCTGAAGACATTGTGGCCTCGGCACGCAAGGAGGCGGAACAAATCATTAAAAAGGCCGAAAGCGACATCAGGACAGCTGTAAGCCAGAGCCTTTCTTCCACAAGGCAACAGATTGAAAACATGATTGTCGCGGAAGCGGCGGGCAAGGCTCCGGAAGAGCTGATGTCCAACGAGGATTTCGTAAAGAAAATGATCGAAAGCATAGTGGCAGCATTCAACCCTGCCGGTTCAGAGCCGGTGGATCTTGATTTCGTGCTGCCCGAATCATTGAAAGCCGGCATCGGCCCGTACCTGCACGGAGTCATAGACAGGAAATTCAAGAACGAGATCCATGTTTCGTATTCGGACAAATTCAAAGGGGGCTTTACCGTGGGGCCGCGCGGGCAAGGATATTTCATAAGTTTTACCGACGAAGAGTTCGAAAGGCTGATTTCAGAACACCTGAGACCGGCCGCGCGCAAACTGCTTTTCGGCTGACCACAATGGCACAAAGGGGGTAAACATGAACAATTATCATTATCTGATATCCTCCCTCCCCGCCCTCGCGCTTACGTGGGGCAAGGATGCCGCCGCCCCTTCGGAATTGAGGAAAGAAATATTCGAGGGATGCGGGAAACACGACCGCGGACTTTTCAAATGGATAGAATACGCCTTTGACAGTGAAAAACTCGGGCCGCACCTGTACCGCGCCGCCTTGAAACACCGCAACGCCTTCATCCGCGAATATCTGCGCTTCGACCTCAACCTGCGCAACGCCAAAGTCGCGTATCTCAACAAAAGCCTCGGCCGCGAGCCGGGCAAGGATGTAATCGGGATCGACGGGGGCGAATTCGAGGAAGCGGCCGAAGTTTCCGAAGCACTCGGATGCGGCGACATACTCGAAAGAGAAGAAAAACTGGACGGGATAATCTGGAAAAAGGCGGAAGAACTGACAGAACACGACTATTTCAACGTGAACGTGCTGCTGTGCTATCTCGTGAAACTGCATATAATAGAAAGATGGTACGTGCTTGACCCTGAAAAAGGGGCCGCCCTGTTCAAAAGTCTCGTAGACGAAGTACGCGGCACATTCGGGGGAATAGACATGCAGGACTACATGCAAACCACCAAAAGAAGGAAAACAGAATAACGGTAAAAGATATGAAAAGTACTGGAAAGGTCACAGGAATCATCTCCAATCTGGTAACTGTCGAGACGGAAGGACCCGTCGCCCAAAATGAAATATGTTTCATTGAAGCAGGCGGCAGCAGGCTGATGGCCGAAGTCATAAAAGTGAACGGGAAACGGGCGGCAGTGCAAGTCTACGAAAGCACGAGAGGGCTGAAAAACGGCAGTCCCGTGGAATTCGAAGGGCACATGCTGGAAGCCACGCTCGGGCCGGGGTTGCTGTCAAGTTGCTACGACGGACTCCAGAACGACCTAACGACCATGACCGGAGTCTTCCTCAGACGCGGGGAATACACTTCGCCTTTAGACCATGGAAAATTATGGGAATTCACACCGCTTGCCAAACCCGGGGACAGGGTAAGGGAGGCCGACTGGCTCGGGGAAGTCAAAGAAGGATGGCTGCCTCACAAAATCATGGTACCGTTCTCGTTCAAAGGAGAATACACCGTCAAATCCATAATAGGGACTGGCTCATACAATATCGACACCGCGATAGCGGTCCTCACTGACGACGAAGGAAGGGACCTGGATGTCACGATGGTACAGAAGTGGCCCGTGAAAGTAGCCATAGGAGGATATGCGGAAAAACCGCGGCCCGACAAGATAATGCAGACGGGGGTCAGGGTCATAGACACCCTCAACCCTATCGCCGAAGGTGGCACAGGCTTCATTCCCGGGCCTTTCGGCTGCGGCAAGACCGTGCTCCAGCATGCAATCGCCAAGCAGGGCGATGCCGAAGTAATCGTAATGGCGGCCTGCGGGGAACGTGCCAACGAAGTGGTGGAAATCTTTACCGAATTCCCTGAACTGGTGGACCCGCGTACCGGACGCAAGCTGATGGAACGCACCACCATCATCTGCAACACTTCTAACATGCCGGTGGCAGCGCGTGAAGCCTCGGTATATACGGCAATGACCATCTGCGAATATTACCGCGCCATGGGGATGAAAGTGCTGCTGCTCGCCGATTCCACTTCAAGGTGGGCACAGGCGCTGAGGGAAATGAGCAACCGCATGGAAGAACTTCCAGGAGCCGACGCATTCCCGGTAGACCTGTCTGCCATAATATCCAATTTCTACTCACGAGCCGGCATGGTCGTGCTGAACAACGGGCGGACAGGCTCGGTCACATTCATCGGAACAGTCTCGCCGGCCGGAGGAAACCTGAAAGAGCCGGTTACCGAATCCACGAAAAAGGCGGCAAGATGTTTTTACGCCCTCGAACAGAACAGGGCCGACAAGAAAAGGTATCCTGCCGTCAATCCGATAGATTCATATTCAAAATACCTTGAATACCCAGAAATCCAGAAGCACCTTTCCGAGACTGTGGAACAGGGATGGACAGACAAGGTAAACACGTTGAAAAACATCATACGGCGCGGGAAGGAAACCTTCGAGCAGATAAACATCCTCGGAGACGACGGAGTGCCTATGAGCTACCATGAAATCTACTGGAAAAGCGAACTGATAGATTTCGTGATACTGCAACAGGACGCTTTCGACAAGGTGGACAGCCTCTGCCCTATCGAACGGCAGAAATACATGCTCGATTTCGTACTTGACGTATGCGGAAGGCAATTCGGTTTCGAGGATTTCGAAGAATGCGGAGCGTACTTCAAGGAACTCATCAACCTGTTCAGGCAGATGAATTATTCCGAATTCGGAAGCGTCAATTTCAAAAAATACGAGGCATTAATCAAAGAAAAAGTCGATAAAAATGGCAAGTAAGGCATATCAAAGGATTTACACCCGACTGGACGGCATCACGAAAGCCACTGTATCGCTGAAGGCGTCAGGGGTATCGAATGACGAACTTGCCGTCGTTGCCGGCAGGCTGGCGCAGGTCGTGAAGATGAAAGACGACACCGTGACACTTCAGGTATATTCCGGCACCGAGGGCATTCCCACAAATGCGGAAATAGTTTTCCTCGGCGAGCCTCCCGCACTGAATGTAAGCGACGACCTGGCCGGACGCTTCTTCAACGCATACGGCAAGCCTATTGACGGAGGTCCCGAAATACAGGGGGAACGCAGGCAGATCGGAGGGCCTTCGGTAAACCCTTACAAGAGGAAACAGCCATCCCAGCTGATCCCTACCGGCATAGCGGGGATAGACCTCAACAATACCATCGTTTCCGGGCAGAAGATACCTTTCTTCGCCGACCCGGACCAGCCGTACAACCAGGTCATGGCACAGGTGGCATTGAGGGCGGACGTGGACAAGATCATCCTCGGAGGCATGGGGCTTTCCAACGATGATTACCTGTATTTCAGGCAGCAGTTCGAGTCGGCAGGAGCTTTGGACAAGATTGTCAGTTTCGTGAACACCACGGAACAACCCCCTGTGGAAAGGCTTCTGATACCGGACATGGCACTCGCGGCGGCAGAATACTTTGCCGTGGACAAAAACGAGAAAGTGCTCGTGCTGCTGACCGACATGACCCTTTACGCCGACGCACTCAGCATCGTAAGCAACCGTATGGACCAGATTCCTTCGAAAGACTCGATGCCGGGCTCGCTATATTCGGATCTCGCGAAAATCTATGAAAAGGCGGTGCAGCTTCCGGACGGAGGCTCGATTACCATCATAGCGGTCACCACACTGAACGACGGCGACATCACTCACGCGATACCCGACAACACAGGTTACATAACCGAAGGACAGCTCTACTTGCGTACCGACACGGACACCGGCAAAATCATCATAGACCCGTTCCGCTCGCTTTCACGACTGAAACAGCTTGTCATCGGCAAACAGACACGCGAAGACCACAGCCAGGTAATGAACGCGGCCGTCCGCCTGTATTCGGATGCGGCCAATGCGAAGACCAAGCTGGAAAACGGTTTCGACCTGAGCGATTATGACCTGCGCTGCCTTGATTATGCAAAAGAGTACTCCACGAGGCTGCTTGCCATAGATGTGAACATAAGCATCGATGAAATGCTGGATACGGCATGGGAACTGTTCGGGAAATATTTCACCAAGGCCGAAATCGGGATAAAGGAAGAATTCATATCCAAATACTGGAAAGAAAGGGCATAAGGAATGGCAATAAAGTTTCAATACAACAAGACATCGCTGAACGAAATCACCAAGCAGCTGAAAGTCCGCACAAGGGCTCTCCCTACCTTGAAAAACAAGGAGTCCGCCCTGAGGCTTGAGGTACGCAAGGCCAAATCCCGTTCGGACGAACTTGCCTCCCGCCTTGAAGCCTCACTGAAAGAATACGGTTACATGGCGGCGCTTTGGAACGAATTCGAGCCCGGACTGATTTCCGTAAAGGATGTCGAAGTCGAAACTGTAAAAATAGCCGGAGTCAAGACCCCTGAACTCAAAAACATCATATACGAAATACGGGATTTCAATGCGTTTTCCAAACCTGCATGGTTCGCGGACGGCGTGAGGATACTCAAGGAACTCGCAAAAATCGGTATAGAGTCGGAAATATACACGGCCAAGAGCCGGATTCTCGATTTCCAGAGAAAGAAAACGACCCAGAAGGTAAATCTGTACGAGAAAGTGCAAATCCCCGGCTACCAGGAAGCCATCCGCAAGATCAAACGGTTCATGGAAGACGAAGAAAACCTGTCCAAGGCATCGCAAAAGATTGTCAAGACACGTCACGAAGAAGAGGAGGCCGGAAATGATTAAAAAAATGACCAAATACACCTTTATCCTGTTAAGCGGGGAAAAGGACGGGTTCCTCAAAAAATTGAGCGAACTCGGGGTAATGGACATAACGCGTTCGGACAAACCGGTGGACGAATGTTCCGCGAAAATGCTCGATACGGTCTCCCGTTACAAGGCAGCAATAAAGAAACTCGAAAAATTCTCGGTCAAGGACGATCCGGACACCGACAGGATCAGCCATGCCGCATCACAGTGCAGGATGCCGGAAGATTTCATTTCCGCATTCGAGGAAACGGACTCGCGCATCTCCGCCGTCTCCGATGCAGTCAGGTCATGCGAAAAGGAAATCCGCTCGGCTGCCGTATGGGGAGAATACACAAGGGAAGACCTCGCAAGGATCGACGCTCTCGGATATACCGTAAGGTTTTTCTGCGTGCCGGCAAGGCATTTTGACAAAAAGTGGGAAGACGAATATATATTGCAAATAATAGAGGCCACGGACAACATATGGTTTGTAATCCTTTCACCGAAAGGAGAAAACATCACATACCCGGCAAGGGAGATACAGCCGCCGCAGGCATCGGTAAACGAACTGGAAGCCGACCTGAAACGTCTTTCTGAAGAACTCGTATGCCTGAAAGGCCGCATGCTTTTCTTTAAAGGCCGGATCGAAAGCATCAGGTCATCCTATCACGAAGAGACATACAGGCTCGACCAATATTTTGCAAGCGAATCGGCTGCAAGTGCCGCCGAAAACCACATATCGATACTTGAAGGCTTTGCCCCGGCGGAAAACCGAAAGGACATAGAGGCCTTCCTCGACAACTGCGACGTGTACTACATCGCCGAAGAAGCCACGGCGGACGACAACCCTCCTGTGAAACTGAAAAACAATTGGTTCGCAAGGGCATTCGAACCAATCGGAAGCCTGTACCTGTTGCCGAGATACGACGAACTCGACTTGACTCCGTTTTTTGCCCCTTTCTACATGCTGTTTTTCGGACTGTGCGTAGGAGACCTCGGATATGGAATAATACTTCTGGCCGCCGGCATAGCCATACATTTCAAGATGCCCAAAATGGCCAATATCGGGACACTCGTGTCACTGTTGGGCATAGGGTCTATGATTATGCCTATGCTAAGCGGAACGGTATTCGGGGCAAAACTCTATGACATCCTTCCGATGTCAGACAAATTGCGAGGAATGTTTCTCACCGACATGCAATTGTTCTGGTTTTCACTGATATTCGGGATAGTACAATTAGTATTCGCCAGGCTTATCGCAGCGGTCTATGCCACTGTCAAACATGGATGGCAGGCAGGACTTTCAAACTTCGGATGGGCCGCGTTCACTCTTTGGGCGGCACTTGCTTTCGCGGAATGGAACAGCAAGGGAGAACTGGAAATCATGTCTCCGGCCATGAGTTATACCCTGCTCGGCATAGCGGGAGTATGCATACTGTTCTTCTCCAGCCTGAGCAAAAACATATTCAAGCGCATTGGTAAAGGTATCACATCAATATATGATGTGACCGGACTCCTCGGCGACGTACTGTCATACATAAGACTTTTCGGACTCGGGATGTCTGGCGGGATACTGGGCATGGTATTCAATTCCATGGCATTCCAGCTGAGCGGCATACCTTACGCGGGATGGGTGCTTACAGTGCTGCTGCTGATTATAGGGCATAGCCTTACCATATTCATAGCATGCCTCGGGGCTTTCGTGCATCCTATGCGACTTACATTTGTGGAATTTTACAAAAACGTCGGCTTCATCGGCGGAGGACGTCCGTACAGGCCATTGAAAAAAGAAACAATAACAAACAAACAATAACAAACATTACAATTATGGAGACATTACCATTGATTTTAGCCTACATCGGCCTTGCTGTAATGCTGGCACTTTCCGGGATAGGCTCGGCCATCGGAGTTACCATGGCGGGAAACGCAACTATCGGAGCTATGAAGAAAAATCCTGACATCTTCAGCAAAGCTTTGATTCTTTGTGCATTTCCCGCGACACAAGGCCTTTACGGCTTTGCTGCGTTCTTCATACTGAACAACAGCATACAAGGCCTTGCCGATCCATTGACACTTGTTCAGGGTCTGGCAATATTCGCCGCAGGGCTCGGCGTAGGATTCGTAGGACTGATGTCTGCAATAAGGCAGGCCGGTTTCGTGGCCAACGGTATAACCGCGATGGGCAACGGGGTAAATGCATTTTCAAGTTCATTGATCCTCGGTGTCTATCCTGAACTTTACGCGATCCTTACATTTGCCGCAGCATTCCTCGTAATGCCATAAAATGAAACTGGTCCCGCTCCTGCTGTTTTTTCTGTTGCCGGCAGCGGCAAGCAATGCCGCCGCCCGGAATTATATTCCCCAACAGGACAGCCTCACGGCCGAAAAACTCGAAAAATGGCAGGACTTGAAATTCGGGGTCATTTTCCATTGGGGACTTTACTCCATCCCCGGGATAGTCGAATCATGGTCTATCTGTTCCGAAGATGTTGAATGGATAAACCGCAGGCGCGATCTCGGATACGAAGAATACAAGGAATGGTATTGGGGACTGAAACAGGATTTCGACCCTGCATCGTTCAACCCTGACGAATGGGCGGAAATCATGGATGACGGAGGTGTCAGGTACATGATTTTCACAACAAAGCACCATGACGGATTCTGCATGTTCGACACTGGACTTACAGATTTTTCCATCGCCTCAACCCCGTTTTTCCAAAAAGACAGCACGGATATAACTTACGAAGTGCTTAGGGCATTCAGGGAAAAGGGGTTTATGGTCGGCACATATTTTTCCAAACCTGACTGGCACTGCGGATACTACTGGTGGGACCAGTATGCCACTCCGGACAGACACGTCAATTATGACATCGGACGGCATCCGGAAAGGTGGAAAAAGTTCTGTGACTATACCGCCGCGCAAATAGGAGAACTCATGTCCCGGTACGGGAAGGTGGACATACTTTGGTTGGACGGAGGATGGGTAGCCGCACCGGAAGAGGACATTTCCATAGATTCAATTGTAGCATATGCAAGAAAATCGCAACCCGGGCTCATTACTGTAGACCGGTCGGTGCATGGCCCGAATGAAAACTATTTTACTCCGGAACGGGGAATACCTGAAGAGCGGATGGAGGTACCATGGGAAAGCTGCATCCCATTAAGCAACGACTGGGGATGGGTCCCGGACGCTCCTTACAAACCGGCATCGGAAGTTTTGCGCACATTGATAGAAATAGTCGCAAAAGGAGGCTCCATGTTACTCGGTATCGGTCCGGATTCCGAAGGAAGGATTGAAAGCAGGATATCAGGAATACTTCATGAAGTGGGCGCATGGCTGAAAGAAAACGGAGAAGCAATATACGGCACACGGAGTACTCCATATTACAAGCATGGTGATATATGGTTCACGTCTTCAAAGGATACCACGCGGCTTTACGCCATATATGCAAGACCCGACAGCATGCCAATGCCTGCAGAAATATCATGGAAAGTGAACCTGCCTTCCGGACGGATGCGCATTGTAAGTTCCGGACAAACCGTAAAGTACCGGATTCAAGGAGATTCGGTCATTGTCCGACTCCCGTCTGGATTAAAGGACGGGCCAGTGGCATTGGTTTTCGAACCTTTAATCAAAGAAGCATATAAAAATCCTCACATGCCTGTGGATGCCCGGATAGCGGATCTTCTCGGTAAAATGACGATTGAAGAAAAGATAGGGCAATTGCTCTGTCTCCAAGGTTGGGAAATGTATGAGCGTAATAACTCCGAAGCGAACTTCAATGATAATTTTACCGCTGCGATCGACAGTCTGCATATCGGGAGCCTGTATGCAGTCCAAAGGGCTGACCCATGGACAAAAAAGACTCTCCACAACGGACTTGACGGCACCCTCGGTGCCGAAGTGCTCGATAAGATGCAACGCCATGCCGTGGAAAATACAAGGTTGGGCATACCTCTGTTGTTCTTTGAAGAATGCCCCCACGGGATGATGGGCATAGATGCCACTGTTTTCCCCGGACAACTGTGTCAGGCTTCCACATGGAACCCCTCCCTGCTATATGAAATGGGAACGGCCATCGCAGAAGAAACAATCGGGCGCAATGCCAATGTGTGCCTCGGCCCTATCCTCGACATAGCCTTGGACCCGCGTTGGTCACGCACGGAAGAAACATACGGCGAAGATCCGTACCTGACAGCAGTGATGGCCACATCCGTTGTTAAAGGCATTCAAAACGGCATGTCTCGAAAAAACGGCAGGACTTTCGGCAACAGTCCACGCGCCGCTGCGACATTGAAGCACTTTGCAGCGTATGGAGTACCGAGGGGAGGACATAACGGCAACCCTTCGGACGTAAACCGGCTCGTACTGCACAATTACCATCTGCCACAATTCAAAAAGGCAGTAATAAACGGTGATGCCGACATGATAATGACATCTTACAACACCGTAGACGGAATCCCGGCATCATGCAATGCCTACCTTTTGGATACAGTACTAAGGCAAGAATGGGGATTCGACGGTGTTGTGATATCCGACCTTTTCAGCATAGACGGCATTGTCGGAAACGGGACAGCACGCAATCTTGAAGAGGCGGCAATAAAGTCCATCGAAGCCGGCTGCGATATAGATCTCGGAGGCAATGCGTACAGAGAGCTGATTCCGGCCATAAATGACGGGCTGATAGACGAAAGACTCATAGACAGATCCGTGGAGCGGATAATCAGGATAAAATTCGAGAACGGCCTATTCGACTATCTTGGCCATGCCGAATCTTACGGCAAGCGGACTACGGCCCGCAATGCAGACGATGATTTTCCCGGAAAAAAACACCGGGGAGAAAAAAGACACACTATGTACCGATTCTCCGACAACAATGTATTTTCTGAAAAGCATGACTCTCTTGCTCTTGAAATCGCGACCGAGGGAATCGTGCTTTTAGAAAACAAAAACAATCTGTTGCCATTGTCCAAAAACATACGCCGCATAGCCGTAATCGGGCCTAATGCAGACGCCCCATACAACATGCTGGGGGATTACACTGCTCCTCAACGTGAAGGGAAGACAGTTACCTTGCTCGATGGTATCAGAAACCTCCTCCCGGAGGCCGAAATACTGTATGCCAAAGGATGTTCTATCCGAGACACTTCGCTAACGGACATCGGGGAAGCGGTAAAAGCCGCCATGAATGCGGACGTCGTGATACTAGCCCTCGGCGGCTCAAGCGCACGGGATTTCCGCACGAGTTACACCGAGACCGGAGCCGCCATGGCAAATGACATTGAAAATGCTGATATAGCCGAGATTGAAAACGCCACGACGGCCTATATGGGCAAAAAGGCAATAAGCGATATGGAAAGCGGAGAAGGCATCGACAGAGCCACACTTGAACTGTGCGGAGACCAACTGCGGTTGCTTGAAGCCATTGCAGCAACGGGAAAACCTCTCATAACCGTTTATATCCAAGGAAGACCTTTGGACATGGAAGAAGCCGCCTCACTTTCAGACGCGCTACTTACGGCATGGTATCCCGGAGAACAAGGAGGCACGGCAATCGCATCCATACTATTCGGAGATACAAATCCTTCAGGCAAACTTCCCATCTCTATCCCTCGCGATGCAGGGCAACTTCCCATATATTACTCGCAAGGGAGCAACAACGACTACACTGACATGCCTGCCACTCCGCTGTATCCTTTCGGATATGGACTTAGTTACACCGACTTTACATACGAAACAATGTCTGTAGAATCCATCGGCTTTACCACCGAAAAGAGGGATGGCGGGCAGACATTCGGGACAAGTGAACCCTGTCATATAAAAGTAGAAATAACCATAACCAATAGCGGGAATCGCCATGGGACAGAAGTCGTACAACTTTATATACGGGACAAGGTATCCACTTACAAAACATCAAATATCAGGCTGGCCGGATTCGAACGTGTCGCCATAGCTCCAGGACAATCCGCTCATGTCACATTTGTCCTGCCTGAAACAGCCCTGTCCTACTACCATCCATCAGGAAAATCCATTTTTGAAAACGGAGAATTCGAGTTCATGGCCGGCTCCTCCTCGATGGACATAAAACTGAAAAGCAGTCGATACCTATATAGATAAGACCATCGACAGCAACCAACAACTGCACGAAAATCCATTTTGAGCGTTCTCTGAAAAAAATCCCGAACATTTCCAACGAATCAAGAAAGGGCTAAAAATTTTTATCATAACTTTTGTGGCAGGGGAGGTCCCATTTACAAAAAAGAGGCGGATTTGATTGAAACCTTCCATAATCTGATAAAACCGTTTGCTAACGGGTATGAGGAGCAGGTTACTATGTGGCACAGATTTTCGAGGAAATGATTGACATGCCGAAATTACCAGAAGACCCGCCAACAGGCGGTGGGGCTTGTTTAAACTAACAAAATTTGAATAATATTGACACCAACATGCGTAACACTTTAAAAGACATTTTTTTAATTATCTCTTGGAGACAGTTTTCAAGACAGTACTTCGGAAAATCAGCCTCTTGGATTTACCACAAGATTGACGGAATAGACGAACTTACGGAAGCCGAAAGGTTGAAATTCAAGGAATCTTTGATATCTTTATCTGAAACAATACGTGAAACCGCCTCGCGTATATAATATGCTATAACACTGGATTCGCTACCAGTAGTGTCCGGAGAAAAAGATACTGTTCCAAAAACCTGCACAAAAGCATGTCTCAAACATTCTGAGAAATAATTTTAAACAGCTTCTAGTTATTTTTTTAAATCAACGAGAACGGACTTTCCCGTCCCTGTTGAGTAAATCATTGTCATGATCTCTATAAAATCAATAAAGCCTTGAAAGAATCGGCTGGAACTACAATCCAACTTATCCTTCAAGGCTTAAGCTTGATGTTTATAGCATTTTATTACAAATATACGGATTATTCAGAATAAATAAAAATATTTTTTCAAACGATGGAACGGGCATTTTTTCCCATTTTGTTTGAATCCAGTGTAAGGAAAGTATTCCCAACAAAAAAGCGGTAGGGAGCAGTAGCCCCCCCCGCAGCGGACACTCCGCAGAGTACCTGACCTTTCGGTTTGTGCAAAGATACGCAATATTTTTGAAAAGCAAAAAGTCAATATAAATATATTTGTTTTCTTGTGAATCGCTCTCAAATTTGTAACTTTGACACACTGGAAACAGCATACGGCAACGGAATACAAGACAGACAAGGGTTGTGAATCGCTTTCAAATTTATTAACTTTGCCACACTGGAAACAGCTCAAAGGGGTTGCGTACCCCATGCGGGCAAGTTGTGAATCGCTTTCAAATTTATTAACTTTGCCACACTGGAAACAGCCAAAAAATATGTCACAAATAGTTCGGAGATGTTGTGAATCGCTTTCAAATTTATTAACTTTGCCACACTGGAAACAGCGAGGCGGGAACTACAGCGCACTCCAAGGCGGTTGTGAATCGCTTTCAAATTTATTAACTTTGCCACACTGGAAACAGC
>JADIME010000050.1 GCA_017694935.1 Candidatus Merdivivens pullistercoris | reverse complement strand
GGGTACAGGTATTTTATCAACGCCATACGGCCAGGAGGACTATATCTTCTGGATGAGCCTGAAAACTCTCTTTCGGCGGGTCTTCAGGTTGAACTGTCCCAGTATATCAGAGGAATGGCCCGGTTTTATGATTGTCAGTTCATTATCTCGTCCCACTCCCCGTTTCTGCTATCTATCCCATCCGCAAAAATCTATGATATGGATTCTGTGCCGGTTTCTATCGTCAAATGGCAGGATATCCCGAATGTCAGGATATATTATGATTTTTTTAAAGAAAATGCGGAAGAGTTTGAGCAGTAAGTTTGGGTGTATAGGGAGCATAACTAACCTGAATGGAATATGGACACGCTTGCGGTAATAAAAAATACAATTTACTATGTGCAATAATAATGTATCGAATTTTATAGAAGATATTTGTTCGGATGTCAGGAAAATTGTGGAAACTGTTTTTAAAAATGACAAACAGGATGATGTTGACAGAATTCGCCTGAAATCATATAAGATATCTTTGATTGATGAGATTAAGTTTTTAACTCCAAGTCTGGAAGGTCCTTTTCAAAAGGTTTCAAAAGATTTTGAATTGAAATTTACTCCCGAAGATAGGGGTGATTATTCAATTGTCATCGAGGGGATAGTCGGAGATGATGAATTCTACGATTTTGGTTATGGTTTTGAGGTGGAAAAAGGCCCGAACAGATTATCTCCGCCTGTAAATAACTTGCCTGCTGTGTTGGAATGTAGCAGGCATTATGCGGATATGTTCAAAAACGCCGTAGAAGCTGAAGTGCATGCTGATAGAGCTCCATTACACATGAAAACATTGATTGACAGGAGTCGTTCAGCAGTTGCTGCTATGGATTGTCCGGTCGTACTTGGTGTCGATATTACGGATGATTCGCCTTTTGCTTTTGAATTGACCAAAGACAGGGATATAATAGTTGCGGGTGAATTGATACCGCGAATGAATGGTATTCTCACGATTATCAATTCGATAACTCATTTTGCCAAAACTGAGATTGAATTTTTTCTCGTTGAGACATGTGCGGGAACATTTGACAGGTATAGGCTTGACGAAGAATCCGGAATTTTTGAAATCTTAAAATCTCCTGAAACGATATTGCAACGGTTGCGCAAAATCGTAAGACATTGCAAAAATCTTCGGGAATCTGATAACAGGCATAAAACTATCGTAGTAATCGATGATTTGGATAGTTTATTTAATGTGAGCAAAGATTATAGAAAGAAAATAAGGCAAATATTAAAAACAATAATGTATGATTCAGATATTCATCTTATTGTGGGTATCTCTGATGAGGATGCTTTCTCAGTACGTGATTTCCGTAACATTTTTAGGCGTTTTCGAGTGGTATGTCAATTCCGTAATCCGCATACAAAATATGAGAAATATTTAATCAATATAAATAATCTCTCGGATATGGATTCGGATGATGATATGTTCTGTTGTTTGGATACAGGTGACGGTGTTTGGAATATTAGAAAGGAGACCCGTTTTGCCCGGCTGCAATGCGCATCGTGGAAATAAAATACACTCCTATAGCACATGCTGACAATATTGAGAACCATAGAAAAATCCCTGCAAGGAAACAGATGGCGTTTTGTAACAGCAGTTACTGAAACAATGATAAAGACTGTGGATATGAGCGGTTATGTGTTCTGTTACCGGAGGTCTGACGGAGTGCTCAAAGTATCTTCATATTCCTGTAATGTCGTTGACAGTCATGTTCTTCAGCATCTTGCCAAGATAGAGGCATTCTGTATGAAGAACGGGATTTGCAATACCGTATTCGGAAAACCGGTATGGGATGGCGGGCTGCGACCGTACCTGAAATCCGACAATACGATTAACCCTCAATGGTTACGCAAAGATACCGGGGCATCCGTTTTGATTACAGGCATTAGAGGAATTACAATCAGAAAAATGGTTTAACGATTATAAATGTAGTGACTATGGTAAAAGACTTGTTTCGAAGATACATCTGGTTGGTAGATACGGTTTATAGGGCCGGCAGGCTGACTTTCGAGGAGATAAACGAGAGGTGGATGCGTACGGAAATGAGTGGAGGTGAAGATTTACCTCTGAAGACATTCCACAACCACCGCCATGCAATAGCGGACATTTTCGGTATTGATATAGAGTGTACCAGAAAAGGTGGATATTATTACTATATTGAAAATGCCGAAGAAATAGAGAAAGGCGGTGTCAGGGCCTGGCTGCTCAATACTTTCGCTGTAAACAATCTTATAAATGAAAGCCATCATCTGAAACACCGTATCCTTTTCGAGGAGATTCCTTCAGGACAGAAGTTCCTGACACCAATAATCGAGGCGATGAAAGAAGGTGTGTGTGTTGAATTGACTTACAGGAACTTCTGGTGGGAGTCCTCTTTTGTCGTGGAACTGGAGCCATATTGCGTGAAAGTATTCAGGCAGAGATGGTATATGCTGGCACATATACCAGATTCAGATAGCTTGCGTGTCTATTCTCTTGACAGGGTAAAGAGCCTGAATCTTACGGAAAATAAATTCGTTTTACCGAAAGGTTTTGATGCTGAAGCATACTTCTACAATAGTTTCGGGATAATAGTCTATGGCGGTTCTCCGGCTGAAACCATAAAACTTAAAGTATATGACAGTAAAAGGAAATACTTCAGGACGCTTCCGCTGCATCACTCGCAAAAAGAAGTGGAAATTTGCAGGGAATATTCCATATTCGAGTATTTCGTATCCCCGACTTTTGATTTCCAACAGGAAATTCTGTCACATGGGGATGAGATCGAAGTGCTTGCTCCGGAACATTTCCGCAAGGAAGTGGCAGAGATTGTCAGCATAATGGGAGGCTATTATCAGGATAATCAATAATCTTTATGTGTCATGCTTGATGGAATGCTACGCTTTTGCTACTTTTTAAAATAGAAAAGCCTGTTAATCAGTCGATTAGTAGGCTTTTATCGTACCCGGAGCCGGGGTCGAACCGGCACAGCCTCGCGGCCACTGGTGTTTGAGACCAGCGCGTCTACCGATTCCGCCATCCGGGCAGTTGTCCTGTGCGCAAGTCTTGCGGTAAAACCGCTTGGATTGTCCTTTAGGGATGCTTCGGCATATCCCGGGACCTTGCGACAAGTCATTGGTAAACTTTAGGGCTGCAAATGTAGATACTTTTTCATAATTTTGCAAATTGATTCCGCGAAGCGACTGAAAAAATTGTGTTACTAAACAGATCCAGTTTCAGGAACCGATATTGCGAATGAAAGAGAAACGGCTGATAACCAACGGTAAAACGGTGTCTGTCCTATACATGGGCGACAGTCTCGGGGAGATTGCCCGGAAGATCTCCGGGATTCCATGCTCGTCCGTGCATGTCATCATCGACAGGAATGCGGCGGAACCGACAGAAAGGCTTTTCCCCGGTTTTCTCGACAGGATATGCGGCAAGCCGATATTTTTTGATGCGACTGAACACAATAAGACACTTTCGGAAGCGGAACGGATATGCAGGGAACTGGAGCGTGCCGGAGCCGACCGGGATTCGCTTATAGTGGCGATCGGAGGCGGGATTACGACGGACATGGCGGGTTTTGTTTCATCGGTGTACAGGCGCGGGGTCAGGGCGGTTTTCGTCCCCACGACCCTTCTTGCTCAGGTGGATGCGGCAATAGGAGGGAAAAACGGGGTCAATCTAGACGGGCGGAAAAACATGATCGGTACGGTCAGGCAGCCTCTCGCGACATTTCTGTGTACGGGGTATATCCCTTTGATGCATTCGGATTTGCTTTCGGCGGGCCTGGCCGAGATGCTGAAGATATTCATGATAATGTCCCCCAAGGATTATGATGCGGCGGTAAAAATGTTTTCTGTCCGTCATGCCGCATTGTCGCGGATGGATGGAGGATTGCCGGGAAAAATGCCTTCAAAAAGTTTACAGGAATCCTGGATGGCCTCTTTTGCCGACTTGATTTTTTCGGCCGCTTCCATGAAGATTGACATTGTGGCTGAAGACCAGTTTGAGCACGGCCGCCGGGAACTTCTCAATCTCGGACATACTTTCGCCCATGCCATAGAGTGTGTTACCCGCGGGGCTGTCCCTCATGGCCGTGCAGTGGCCGAAGGTATCATGCTTGCCGCCCGGGCAGGTGCGATAATGGGAATCACAGACCCTGCGTTTTCATATAGGATAGAAAATGATTTCAACACTTGCGGGATTGTCGGTGAAGGCGGGGCATGCGACAAGACAATCAAGCCTTCCGGTCTGTTGCCTGTAATGCTCGAAGACAAGAAGAAGCACGGGGACAGGATACATCTTGTCATTCCGAAAACGTTGGGCGATGTCGTAAGCGTTCCTGTGACTGAAAGCGGACTGAAGAAAATACTGTCGGAGATATGATATGCGTTTCCATACAGAAAACCGGTTTTGAAAAGACCGTGCGGATATTAAGTTCTCCCGTGACGGAGATGGCCGAACTTAGGCTGGATTTGTCCGATTACGCGACGGATGAAGTAGTCCGGCTGTGTTCCATGCCGGTGCCGGTCATAGCCACATGCCGGTGCGGTATTTCCGGCGAAGCCAAGGCGGACAGGCAGTTGTCGGCGGCAATCCATGCCGGTGCCGCTTTTGTCGATATTGAACTCGGCATGACTGCCCGGCTGGCCGGAAAACTGATAGCCGAGGCAGAAGGGGCAGGTTGCCGTATCATAAGGTCGTACCATGATTTCGACGGCACCCCTGAGCTGGAGACACTCGTGTCCAAAGTGCGCGAATGTCTCGAAGGACATGCGGACATAGTGAAGATCGTCACGACGGCGATACATGACGATGATCCGGCAAAAGTGCTTTCATTGTATTCCGCACCGGAATCCAAAGGTCTGGAAGGCCGTCTTGTGGCATTTGCCATGGGGGAAAAGGGGAAAAACTCGCGTATGGATTCACTCGCGGCCGGGGCTCCTTTCATATATGCTTCGACAGGCGGCTGTCCGACAGCTCCCGGACAGCCGGATATCCGTGAAGCCTGTCATGAAATCTACGGGAACGATCTGCCTTTGAGGCTCATGGACGGTACAATAAGGATTCCCCGGTCCAAAAGCACATTACAGAGAGAAATCATGGCTTCGGCCCTTGCCGGAGAATGTTATAAGGTAGACAGTGAGGATCTTTGCGATGACGTGGAGGCTGCCCTGGGAGCTGCATCCATTATAATCGGAAAAATGAAAGAGGATATTGATGAAAATAATGTCGAAAAACAGTAAACTTCCTGCCCATCTGGCGCTTGCATGTGCCGCAATCCTGTGGGGGATCATGTCCCCGATGGGCAAGACCGCCCTTGCTTCGGGCATTCCCCCGTTCGCTCTCGCTTCATTCAGGATGATAGGAGGCGCCGTGTGCTTTTGGGTATTGTCGTTATTCCTGCCAAAAGAGAAAATAACGGCCAAGGATGCCATCCTGTTTTTACCCGCCGCATTGATGGGAGTGGTCCTCAATCAGGGAAGTTTTATCATAGGCCTGTCGTACACTTCTCCCGTAAACGCCTCAATCATAACGACGACAACACCGATTTTCACTATGCTGCTTGCCGCCGTTTTCCTGAAAGAACCGATTACGTGGCTGAAAGTCCTTGGAGTCGCGATGGGAGCTGGAGGAGCCATAATACTTATCACGGACGGGGTTTCGTTCGGCGGGAACTCGTCCATTAAGGGCGATTTGCTCTGTCTTTCGGCGCAGGTCCTGTTTTCCCTGTATCTTTCGATTTTCAAAGGTCTTGTACAGAGGTACAGGGTTGTTACGGTGATGAAATGGATGTTCCTGTATGCGATGATTGTTTCCGTACCGGTAGCCTACAAGGACATAGTGTCGGTAGATTATGCCTCTCTTCCTTTGCCGGTGGTACTTGAAGTGCTTTATGTGGTCATTTGCGGTACTTTCCTTGCCTATCTGCTCATGATTTACGGTCAGCAGAGGCTTCGCCCGACCCTTGTCAGCATGTACAATTATGTACAGCCCATTGTCGCGACCGTCCTCTCCGTCATAATGGGCATCGGCGCTTTCGGCTGGGTAAAGGGCGCCGCCGTGGCTTTGGTGTTTTCAGGCGTATACGTCGTAACGCGCAGCCGTTCGAGGGTTGAAAAATGAAGTTTGAGTTAAACAGCTTCTTAAACAGTTTCTAAGCAGCTTCTTGGTTTTAGCAGACGGCAATTGGTAAATCAGGGTAAAAAGGTTGTATGGTTATAACCTTTTTATAGTCTTTTCATAACCTTTACGGGAATTTTTATAACTTTGCGTTGTTTGTTTTGAATTAACCCTCTTTTATCATAATATGAAATATCTCAATATAAAAAAGGCGCTGGAGGCGTGGCGGGATTTGCAACCATTGTCTGAGAAAGACCGAGAAAGGCTCAATCGCCGTTTTACCGTTGATTTTAATTACAACAGTAACCATATTGAGGGTAATACGTTAACTTATGGTCAGACTGAAATCCTGTTGCTTTTCGGCAAAGTGATAGGAGAGGCGGATGTACGCGATGTACAGGAAATGACAGCAAGTAATGTGGGGTTGCTGATGATGATTGAAGAAGCCACAGTGAAAGGTACTCCATTGACTCAGAACTTTATTCGTAATTTGCATAAGACCATACTAAGGGAAGATTATACTGTATATTGCAATTTGCCTGGCGGTATGCAAACAAGTTATGTGATTCACGCCGGGCAGTATAAGACCCGGCCAAACAGTGTTATTACACGGTATGGGGATAAATTTGAATATGCCTCGCCGGAGGAAACCCCGGGGTTAATGGGAGATTTGGTGGATTGGTACAATGCGGCAGAACGTGAAGGGAAACTTTCTCCGGTAGAACTTGCGGCGCTATTTCACTATCGTTATATACGTATTCACCCTTTTGAAGACGGTAATGGCCGTATTGCACGGCTAATGGTGAATTATATATTAACCCGTCATGATTATCCCATGATAGTCATCCGTAGTCGTGGGAAAAGCGAATATCTGGAAGCTTTGCATCGGGCAGATCTTGAGGTCGGCCCTATACCCAGCGATGGCGCTCGCGCTGATATTAAGTCCATCCGTCCTTTTATGAAATATTTTAACAATACAGTAGCTACGGAAATATACAATGACGTGCTGTTCCTGAGCGAAAAAAATGAAAATGTGTGGTGGTATGATGGTGAACGGATTGCATTCCGGACACCAAATTACTCAAAGATACTTAATGCTATGCGGTCGCAGCCTACTTTAACGCTTGCAGATATGAAAGAGGAAACAGGTATCAGTGTGACGGCTATTCAGAAACTTTTGGATCAACTGATTTCCAAAAAATATATTGAGCGTGGAGAGAAAGATGGTAGTTGGAGAGTGTTTATAACGCAATGATTTAAGTGTATTCAACTGAATGATATGGCCAACAGTAATTTGAACAAGGCAAAGGAAGCCAAGAAAGACGAGTTCTACGCTCAGCTGGAGGACATCAACAACGAACTCAGGCATTATCGGGAGCATTTTCGGAGCAAGATCGTTCTGTGCAACTGCAATGACCCGCGAGTGAGTAACTTCTTCACCTATTTTGCTTACAACTTTGAGTTCCTCGGGCTGAAGAAACTGATTACCACCTGCTATAAGAATCAGGACATGGACCTGTTCAGCCGGAACGAGAGTGAACAGGCGATCTATTTGGTTTACGAGGGAGACAAGAACGGCGATCGAAAATTGCCAGATGCTTTGCCGGGATTGCAACAGGGAAAAAGGCAGTAAATGACAGGGCGCGTATTGCACATAAATGTCGGGGAGTCCGGTTTCCTCGCCCGCGTGGCCGCTCCGGTGATGGCCGCCGTTTTTGACAGCGAGGTAGAAAACGGTGCTGTTGTGATTGAAGGGCGCGGTACTCTTATGGCGCGGCCGATGTCGCAACTGTGCGACACGCTTTCGGCTGTAGGAGTGGAGTGCCGGGACAGAATGCCGTTGAGGCTTGGCGGAAGGATTCGTCCGGGGGGCGTGAAGATCGACGGTTCCGGTGGATCCCAGTCCGTTTCCGGGCTTATGTTCGCCCTGCCTCTTCTTGATGCTCCTTCCGAAATCATTGTGGACAATCCGGTCAGCGTTCCTTATATTTATCTGACAAAGGAGATTTTGGGAAGATATGGGGTGAATGTTACGGTAATAAACGATTATAAACGTTTAAAAATACTTATTCCCGCCCCTCAAAGGTACGTGGCGGGGCTGTACCGGGAAAACCATGACGGGGACTGGAGCGCGGCGGCCGCTTTCCTTTGCGCGGCCGCCATTTGCGGGAGATGTTCGGTGACAGGTTTGCGTAAGGATTCGTTTCAGGCGGACAAAGCCGTTGTCGGAATGCTTCGCAGTGCCGGGGCTTTTGTACGGGAGCATGAAGGTTCGGTTACCGTCATGCGTTCCCCGTTACACGGATTCGTTTCCGATTGTACCCAGTCTCCGGACCTGATTCCCGTACTGGCTTCCTTTGCCGTCTATTGCGAAGGGCTGACAGAGATTAAGGGGATGGACAGGCTTTCGGGAAAGGAGTCGGACAGGGCTGCCGCTATCGGATATATGCTGTCAAAGGCCGGTGTGGCTTATCGTCGCGACGGCGATTCGCTACGGATAGAAGGCATGTCCCTTGCCCGTAGGCTCATGTCGGGAAAAATGCCCCGGTGCGGAGTGTATGAAACATTTAAAGACCACCGCATGGTCATGGCGGTAATGCTTCTCGGGCTGCCGATAGAGGCAATGTGGAGCAGAAGGCCCGCAAAAAAGTGTCCTGCGGCTGTCGATGGCCATTGTGATGCAATGTGCGATACAATGTGCGATACAATGTGCGATACAATGTGCGATACAATGTGCGATACAATGAAAGGGATAGTCCCCGATGATTATGCGCCGCTGTCTAAATCGATGCCCCGCTTCCGGGATTTGTGGGATTCCCTGCGGAAATCCTCTTCTCAATAAAAAATATATGGGATCCGCAAAATTACCCCCACCGCTACCGCTAAAATTACCTCCAGCCACCTGCCAACAAAGATTTTCCGGGTACGCATTCTATGGGTCACGCCCCGACTTAACTTTAATGTACTGTTATGCATTGATATACAATAAATTACTATTGCACCAATATTTCATAAGTGTGGATTCTGAGGGTTTAGGAAGCCCTTGGAATCCACGGTAATTTTTTGATGTGTATATTGTTTATTCTTGATTTACAGTGAATTGCAAAAACAAAAGTTAAGTCGGGGCGTGGCTTTGGAGGCACGACACCGCATTGCTCGGCACGACACCGCATTGCCCGGCGCAACTGTTCCGAAATGTGAACGCCTGTGCTTAGTTCCCGGGAAGTGCACGGTTTTCACAGGAATTTGATTCACTTTCCGGGCAGGTTGGTCGCCAGATGGCCATGTGTGCCCATTGTACTGGAATACAGGCAGGGAAAGTGCTCGTGATTTGCAGGAATTTGGTTCACTTTCCCGGCAATAATAACCTTCGCACGGCTCTTGTTTGGAAGAACAGCCTGTGGCACGGAAGGCATTTTCGTCCGTGACAATTACAACGTTCATGATTTTTGGGATATTATTGCGGATAATCTTAGAAACTGTTTAAGAAGCTGTTTAAAATTTTTTCTCAGAACATTTGAGGCAAGCTTCCGCGCAGGTTTTTGTCGTTTTTTGAGGAGAATAGCAGCGCTATTTTACGATAAAAATGGCGAAAACGTGCCGGAATGATGCCA
>JADIME010000049.1 GCA_017694935.1 Candidatus Merdivivens pullistercoris | reverse complement strand
TGGCATCATTCCGGCACGTTTTCGCCATTTTTATCGTAAAATAGCGCTGCTATTCTCCTCAAAAAACGACAAAAACCTGCGCGGAAGCTTGCCTCAAATGTTCTGAGAAAAAATTTTAAACAGCTTCTTAATCCCGGATCCGCTTCTTAACGGGTACCGTCCTTCTCGCACGATACGGCCGTGGCGGCTATGAAGGATGCAAGAAATGCGCAGGCAATCAAATGGATGTGTTCTGTCTTCATGATCAAAATAAGTTTTTATTTCGGTGCTATCCTGTAAAGGAATGCGGCGATGAATGCATACAGGATATTGGGCACCCACATGGCTATTCCCGGGGGCAGTGTGTCCGTATATACGAACATTTCGCTGAATCGCATGAACAGGATGTACGAGAAGCTCAATGCGATTCCGACACCGAGGTTGAGCCCTATCCCCCCGCGTCGTTTTTTTGAAGAAAGCGAAACCCCCATGATGGTGAGGATGAATGCCGAGAACGGCAGCGAAAGCCGCTCGTGTTTTTCAATCTGGGCGTACTGCACGTTTTTGTCCCCGCGCATTTTCTGTACGCGGATAAGTTCGTTCAATTCCTTGTATGAAAGGGTCTCGACGGTATTTTCCCTCATATAGAAGTCGCTCACGGTCAGGGCTATCACGGTATCCATCTGTTTCCCGCTCCTGACTATGCGGTCGTTCATCATCTCATCGTACTCGCGGATGAAGTATTTTTTCAAAGTCCAGCAGCCTTTTGTGGAATCCCATGTGGCGGACTCGGCGGAGACTTTCGATGCAAGCCGGTTGTCCTTTATGCTTTCGAGGGTGAACCGGAACGCCGTGTTGTTCCATGTACTGAACGATTCTACGTATACGAATTCTCCCGGGGCTATCTGGTAATGTATGTCGCGCCCGCTGTTGTAGTACCTCTTGCCTTTTATGTATTCGGACTCGAAAGCGATTCTTTCCTTGTTGGCGTGAGGGATTATGAGCAGGTTGAGGGTCAGTGAAAACAGCGCGATGATGGCCGCCGAGAACATGTACGGCACCATAAGGCGTTTGAAACTTATGCCTCCTGCCAGCATGGCTATTATTTCGGAGTTGCCTGCAAGTTTGGATGTGAAGAATATTACGGTCAGGAACACGAACAGGGGGCTGAACATGTTCATGAAGTAGGGGATGAAATTGCAGTAATAATCCACTATTATGGCTTTCAGCGGGGCTTCGTTTTCCACGAAATCGTCGATTTTCTCGCTGATGTCGAATATTATCACTATCCCGATAATCAGCAAAAGGGCGACGAAGAACGTTCCTATGAATTTCTTCGATATATATAAGTCGAGTATTTTCGGTTTCAGTCTCATTTTTTATCTGCAATCCTTGATGACGTGTTTACAATCTTGACGACACCCGTTTTACCGTGGTTTCTTTCCATGCCTTGAAATCCCCTGCAATGATATGTTTACGGGCTTCCCGGACGAGTGCCAAATAAAATGCCAGATTGTGTTCCGATGCTATCTGCCCGGCGAAAATTTCTTTTGCAATGAACAGATGGCGCAGGTAGGCCTTGCTGTAGTACCTGTCCACGAATGAGTCTCCTTCCGGATCTATCGGGGAAAAATCTTCCGCCCATTTGGAGTTGCGCATGTTCATGATGCCGTTCCACGTGAAAAGCATCCCGTTGCGTCCGTTGCGTGTCGGCATCACGCAGTCGAACATGTCCACTCCCCTTTCAATGCCTTCCAGCAGGTTTGCCGGAGTTCCCACTCCCATCAGGTATCTTGGCCTGTCCTCGGGAAGTATCGGGCAGACGGTTTCCAGCATTTCGTACATCTTCTCTGTCGGCTCCCCTACCGACAGGCCTCCTATGGCATATCCTTCCCTGTCCAAAGATGCCGCGTGTTCGGCGGCTTCGCGCCTCAGTTCAGGGTAAACACAGCCTTGTACTATAGGGAACAGGGCTTGCGGGTAACCGTACAGCGGATCGGTTTCGTCGAATCTCTTTACGCACCTTTCCAGCCATGCCTTTGTGAGCTGGAGCGATTTGGAAGCGTACTTGAAATCAGCGTCTCCCGGGGTGCATTCGTCCAGGGCCATTATTATGTCCGCCCCTATTATCCTCTGGGTATCCATGTTGTTTTCAGGGGTGAAAACATGTTTCGACCCGTCTATGTGGGAGGAAAACGTGCATCCTTCCGGAGTAAGTTTCCTTATCGGGGAGAGGGAAAATATCTGGAATCCTCCGCTGTCGGTCAGAATCGGCCTGTCCCATGATATGAACCTGTGCAGTCCGCCGGCCTTCCTGAGGGTGTCGAGTCCCGGCCTGAGGTACAGGTGGTACGTGTTCCCGAGTATTATCTGCGCTCCGATATCCTCTTTGAGATCCCTGTGGTAAATGCCTTTGACAGACCCCACCGTGCCGACAGGCATGAAAATGGGAGTTTCGATTTCCCCGTGTGCGGTGTAAATTTTTCCTGCCCTTGCCGACGATGAAGGGTCATTTGCGATTTTCTCGAATCTCATGTCAGTTATTTTCGCGCATTTAAAATCAAAAGTCAAAGATAGTGATATTTTCGCTATCTTTACGCTTCAATGTTCAAATGGAATAATATGAAGACGATTAAACCGAGATTGATTGTGATGAGTTTCCTCCAGTTCGCCGTATGGGGGGCTTATCTTACATCGATGGGAAGTTATCTCAGCAGGATAGGGTTGGGAGAGAAGATAGGAATATTTTATGCGATGCAGGGCATCGTGTCCATATTCATGCCGGCGATCATGGGTGTCATAGCCGACAGGTATGTAAGGGCCGAGCGGCTTTTGGGCGTATCGCATTTTATCGCCGCGCTCGGAATGTTCCTGACCGGTTATACCGGACTGGCTGCCGCCCAGGCCGGCGGCGCGCCTGATTTCGGGACGATGTTCGCGTTTTATTCGGTGTCCGTGGCGTTTTTCATGCCGACGATAGCATTGTCCAATTCCGTTTCCTATTCGGCATTGAGCAAGTACGGTTACGATACGGTAAAATCGTTCCCTCCGATAAGGACTTTCGGTACTGTGGGTTTTATCTGCGCAATGCTGCTTGTAAATTTCTCCAAGGCGGGCGGAGTTTCGTTCCAGGACAGTTATATGCAGTTTTTCGTATCGGCCGCTTTCGGACTGGTACTGTCGGTATATGCTTTCACAATGCCGGAGTGTCCCGTGTCAAAGGGCAAGGGTTCCCTTTCGTTCGTGGACGTATTCGGGCTTAAAGCCTTTACGTTGTTCAAGGAGCGCAGGATGGCCGTGTTTTTCGTGTTTTCCATGTTGCTCGGGGTTTCGCTCCAGATAACCAACGGTTATGGGAATGCGTTCATTTCAAGTTTTCAGGGCAGTGCGGATCCTGCCATTGCAGGTTCATGGGGTGCGCGTAATGCCAATGCCCTGATTTCGTTGTCCCAGCTTTCGGAAACGCTTTGTATCCTGATGATACCGTTCTTTTTGAAAAAATTCGGGATAAAGACGGTCATGCTCATAGCGATGTTCGCTTGGGTTCTGAGGTTTGCCCTGTTCGGGGCGGGCAATCCCGGAAGCGGTGTATGGATGTTCATCCTTTCTATGATTGTTTACGGGGTGGCCTTCGATTTTTACAACATATCGGGGTCGTTATTCGTGGACAAGGAGACGGAGCCTGAAATCCGCTCGTCGGCCCAGGGGCTTTTCATGTTGATGACAAACGGTTTCGGCGCTACCATTGGGACTTTGGGCGCCCAGTCCGTGGTAAACCATTTCGTATACCGGGCAGAAGTGCCGGACTGGTCGGCCGCATGGTATATCTTTGCGGCATACGCCTTGGTCGTGGCCGTGACCTTTGCCTTTGTGTTCAAGGATTCGCGTGCCGCAAGATAATGCAATACGATTCTCCGCAAAATTACTGCATACACAATCTTTGGGGTAATTTTGCGGAGAATCATATAACGCAAGATCTACAGGCAGGACGGCAGGAAGTCAAGCGTCACGAGGACTTTGGAAGGATGGCTGAACTTCAGGCAGACTGTCTCCTTTGTCGAGCGGTTGAGGCTTGCCTGCCACCAGTTTGTGAACTTTACGCCGCTTGTCTGCCATTCCAACCCGTCGGAAATGATTTGCAGTGAAGGGTCGGGGGAAAATATCGATACGGCCCTGCCTGTCCCGCATTCAAAACAGCCGCTGTCTGTCATCGGGAAGGCGATGCAGTAATCGGAAATCATCCGTATGGCGATATGTCCGTTTCTGACCGCTTCGTGTCCGGCATACTCCATCAGCAATCCCATGTTGGCTATGGTGTGGTCTTCCCTGTAGCCTGTAGTCCCTATGAAGTTTAGCCTTGTGCCAGATGCCGTGTCCGGTGTCGTCATGTCAAGGTGCGGCTTCGGCCTGTAGTCATGGAACAGGGGGGCGTTTCCAGTATCGAGGCGTACGAGCGATTGCATCACAAGATTGAATGCCTTTGTCAGGTCGTTGGTCTCCTGATCGGTGTCATGTATCAGACGGCCTCGTTCTAAAAGGCCTTCTACCAGCGAAGGCACTATCGAGTCCATATCGCCTGTGACGACGAACGGTTTTGAAAATCTCAGATTTTGCAGTTTCGTCCTCGTAAAACGCGAGAATGCCCCGTCGCAGAAAACGAGGTTATCACATGAGGCGATGAAATTCCTGATGCATTTTTGCTTTGGAAACTCTCCGTTCCCTATGATTGCTATTTCTTTCATAAAGGTGAAGCACGTTAAACTATGCTGTAACTTTCAGGCTCCCTGAAGCCAAGGAGGAAGGCTTCCGTATCCATACGCTTCTTGCCGGACATCTGTATGTCTTTCAGAAGTACGATGCCGTCGGCGACAGTCACTCCCAGATAGTGTTTGCCGTCTGAGACCATATCCCCGCCGCGTTTGTCCCCGCTGACGTATGTGGAGTATGCCTCGTCCGATGCGCTGACGAATTCCGCGTTGAATACTTTTATCGTGACAGTCTTGACGGTGCCGTCCCGGGTTTCCGTGCCGGCCACGGCGTTTTTGCATATTTCGAAGTATGCTCCTGGATAAGGGCTCAGCCCTCGTATGAGGTTCACGGCATTTTTCCCGTTGGTATGCCTGAAATCTATCCGGCAAAGTTCCTTTGTCAGTTTAGGGGCCGGTTTGAGCGTTTCGCCTTCCGACATCAGCATATCCTGCCTGCGCATTTCGAGTTTTCCTTCGACCATTGCGTCTATCGTGCGTATGAGCAGTTTCGAGCCGACATCTTTCAACTTGTCATGCATGGTGCCTGCATTGTCGTCAGGCTGTATCTTGATTTGCTCCTGAAGAATCACTTTTCCCGTGTCTATTTCCTTGTCAATCATGAAAGTCGTGACACCGGTGACTTTTTCCCCGTTTATAATCGCCCAATTGATAGGGGCGGCGCCACGGTATTGCGGCAGGAGCGAAGCATGGAGATTGACTGTTCCGAGCCTCGGCATTTTCCATATTGCCTCGGGAAGCATCCTGAATGCGACCACGATGAAAATGTCCGCCTTGATTTTTTCGAGTTCCGTGATGAATTCCGGATCTTTGAGCGACAACGGCTGCAACACGGGTATCTTGTGTTCGACGGCGTATTTCTTTACTGCGCTTTCGTTTATTTTCAGACCCCTGCCGCTTGCCTTGTCCGCCACGGTCACCACTGCTGAAATCCTGTATCCGGTCTTGCGCAATTCGTCCAAAGGCTGTACTGCGAACTCCGGAGTTCCCATGTAAACTATCTTCACTTTCCTCAATCTCCCTGTTATCTTGTTTTTAAAGCGTTTGAACCGTATCTTGAACGCATCCATGTCGAGGATGCTCGAATCGTTTATGGCCTTCCATGTTATGAACGCGCCGATAGGGGCGAGGACGAATGTGGACATGAATGCTCCGAGCAATGCGTTGATTGCCCCGTCGTTCTGCAGCTTGGTGCTCGATATGTCCACGACCCAGTACAGCACGAAGAACAGTATCGAAATGATTGCAGGCGTGCCGAGACCGCCTTTGCGGATAATTGCTCCGAGAGGAGCGCCGATGAAGAACAGCACTAAGCACGCCAGGGCCTGCGAATATTTTTTCAGTATTTCAATGTCAATCCTGCGCAACAGATACACATCGCTGTATGTCTCCCTTGAAAATGAAGTGAATAACGATATGTGTTCATTGACACGGGACAGCGCTCCCTGCAGGGCGTCCCTTTCTTCGGCAAGGCTGCGCCATTGCCCTACCTTTAACGAATCGTATTGCAGGTAAGGAAGCGCTTTCTTGTTGAAGGCCGTATCCAGCTGCTTCAGGTATTTTAAGGAAGAATGGGCCATGAGCCTTGTATGCTGGTTTACAACGGTACTGTCGAAGTGCGTGCCGATGGAGTCCCTGTCTTGAGAAAGCCCTTTGAGATCCATGGCTTTAACCTGATCGGAGTATTTTCCTTCGGAAGATTTGGTGAAAGTGTAGTTCTCGAGCGGTATGACAAGTTCCTGGCTTGTGAAGTCTATCTGCTGGAGCTGGTATGTTGTGTCCCTGTATTTCTTAGTGTTTGTCTCGTCGTAGCTGATACCGTTGTACAGGTTGAATATCAGGTAGTCCTTTTGGGGCGACATCTTCATGGAACCGGAGTCGGCAATCGTTAGGCTTACGTTGCCCCTGCTTCCCGAGTGGTTGTAAACCATTACCCCGTACATCATCCCGGACTTGTCGTCCCGCCCGTCAATCCTTAGCGTATAGCCTTCCACTCCATCGTAAAACACCCCGACAGGTATTTTGATTTCGTCTTTTTTCTTGCCGATGTCGTCCCTGAGGGTGAAGATCTTGTTATAGGCCACGGGTGTCAGGTCGTTGGCGGCGAAGAAAGCCCCGATGCTTATCAGCAGCGACACGCAGGTAAGCGGGACAAGCACTCTCTGGAGGGATATCCCGGCGGCTTTTATGGCAAGCAGCTCGTTGTTCTCTCCCATTGTCCCGAGGGTCATCATGGAAGCCAGCAAAGTCGCGAGGGGAAGCGCGAGAGGGAGCATTGTTGCCCCGCCCCAACCGAGAAATTCAAGTATGACCCCGAATGAAAGCCCTTTCCCGACAAGCTCGTCTATGTAAAGCCACAGGAACTGCATCATCAGTATGAATACGACAATGAGCAGCACCATTATGAACGGGCCTATGAAAGACTTGATTATGAACCTGTCTAAAATCTTCATCCGGGTAGTTTTTTAGCCATTCCGCACTCCCGGGAAGCGGAGTCCGCATTCCCGGGAGAAAAACCGGACGGCTTCTAAATGTTTTTTACCGCCTTCATCATTGCGTCGAAGGCCTCAGTCAGCCCCTCAATTTTCTTGCCACCGGCAGTTGCGAGAGTTGCCTGTCCTCCTCCGCCTCCCTGGATATATTTGGCGGCGTTGCGTATGTCATTGACTGCATTCGCCCCTTTTTCAACGAGCCGGTGCGAGTACATCAGCAGAAGCTGTGGTTTTCCCACATGTTCGTATGCTGCTATGAATGCGCTGTCAGGTACTTCTTTAAGCAGGGCGAATCCAATGGTTTTCACTACTTCCGCATTGTAAGCGCCGCGCAATGTCATGATTTTTATTCCATTGTAATCTTCCGCGCTGTCGATAAGCTCTTTCATCTTGGCTTCGGCGCGCTTTTTCGCTGCTTCTTCCAGCTCTTTTTTGAGCGCGGAGTTGTCTTCAACGAGTTTTTTGACGGCGGCAGTGAGATTAGGGGTATTGGACATCAGTTCGCGGATGGTCTTGATGATGTCCTGCATCAGGTATACGGCATTCTCGGCGTATGTCCCGGTCACGGCTTCTATCCTTCGTACCCCGGCGGCGATTGCTGACTCCGAAACGATTTTGAAGAAGCCTATGTTCCCTGTGGCGCTTGTGTGTGTGCCTCCGCAAAGTTCCACGGAGTCCCCGAATCTTATGACCCTTACGGTGTCCCCGTATTTTTCCCCGAACAACGCCATGGCTCCCATCTCGCGCGCTTCGGCGATAGGCACGTCGCGGCGTTCTTCGAGAGGGGAATTTTCCCTTATGTATGAATTTACAGCCTTTTCCACTTCGGCTATCTGTTCAGGACTCATCTTTTCGAAATGCGAGAAATCGAAGCGGAAGTATTCCGCCGTTACGAATGAGCCTTTTTGTTCCACATGGGTGCCGAGGATGTTTCTCAACGCCTTGTGCAACAGGTGTGTCGCCGAATGGTTGTTGGCCGTCTCCTGCCTGCGTTTCGCGTCCACCGACAGGGTGAAGTCCCCGGTGCAGTCTACAGGCTCGCTTTCCGCGATATGCACGGTCAGGTTGTTTTCCTTGATGGTATTGACTATGTTCAGCCTGTTGCCGTTCTCTGAAACACACACGCCGGTGTCTCCCGCCTGTCCTCCGCTTTCGGCATAGAATGGGGTCTTGTCGAAGACTATCTGGAAAAGGACTTTGTTCTTGGCTTTTACCTGCCTGTATTTGACGAGTTTCGCGCCGGTCACCTCAAGGGTGTCGTAGCCGACGAACTTTACTCCGTCGAAATCATGGATTTCCACCCAGTCTCCGGATTCTATGGCCGTGGCATTCCTTGCGCGCTCCTTTTGCTTGCCGAGCTCCCTTTCGAAGCCTTCAAGATCTATTGTATAGCCGTGTTCCGCCGCTATAAGCTCGCTGAGGTCGATAGGAAAGCCGAATGTGTCATAAAGCACGAATGCGTCTTCGCCGGAAATCCTTTTTGTCTCGGAATATTTGTTTATGAGACTGTCCATCAGCTTTATGCCTCTGTCGAGCGTCCTCAAGAAAGCCTCTTCCTCTTCTTTGATTACCTTTTCAATCAGTTGCTGCTGCGACACTATTTCCGGGAACTGTTCTCCCATGTCGGACACGAGCTGAGGTACGAGCCGGCAGAGGAAAGGAGCATCGAAACCGAGGAATGTATATCCGTACCTTACCGCCCTGCGTAGAATCCTGCGGATTACATACCCTGCCTTGTTGTTGGAAGGCAGCTGCCCGTCGGCTATCGAGAAACTTATGGCGCGTATGTGGTCGGCTATTACCCTCATGGCCATTCCGCTCTTTTCGGCTTCCCGGTACGGGATTCCGCTCAGTTCGGATATTTTGGCGATCATCCCGGAGAATACGTCCGTGTCGTAGCTGCTCTGTTTTCCCTGAAGCACCATGCAAAGCCTCTCGAAGCCCATTCCTGTATCCACGTTGGTGTTCGGAAGCGGTTCAAGGCTTCCGTTTGCCTTGCGGTTGTATTGCATGAAAACGAGATTCCATATTTCGATGACGAGGTGGTGCCCTTTGTTTACCAGTTCCCTTCCAGGGACGGCCGCACGTTCTTCGTCGCTTCTCAAATCGATATGTATCTCGCTGCACGGGCCGCACGGGCCTGTGTCGCCCATTTCCCAGAAGTTGTCTTTTTTGTTTCCGGTCAATATGCGGTCTTCGGGAAGGTGCAGTTTCCATCTCTCGTACGCTTCCCTGTCCATTTCCGTTCCGTCGGCCGTGTCACCTTCGAACACTGTGGCATACAACCTGTCCTTGTCTATCTTGTATACCTCCGTGAGGAGTTCCCAGGCCCAGTCGATGGCCTCGTTCTTGAAATAGTCCCCGAAGCTCCAGTTGCCGAGCATCTCGAACATGGTATGGTGGTAGGAATCCCTGCCGACTTCTTCAAGGTCGTTGTGTTTTCCGCTTACCCTCAGGCATTTCTGAGTGTCGGCCACCCGTTTGTAGCTGGCCGGGGTGTTCCCGAGGAACCACTCTTTGAACTGATTCATGCCTGCGTTGGTAAACATTAATGTAGGGTCGTTTTTCACGACCATGCTTGCGGACGGGACTATCGTGTGTCCTTTCGATTTGAAGAAATCAAGGAAAGTCCGGCGTATCTCTTTAGATGTCATAATCGTCATTTTTCAAAATCGGATGCAAAATTAGCATTTTTTCAGGAAAATGCCGTATATTTGCAAATTATATGGCAATGAAGAGAAGATATATTTTCAATCATAAGACACTTTCGTTCGAGGTGGAGAAGGTTTCCGCATCGGGAAAGCTCTTGAAGGGGGCGGCTCTGTTGGTTGCATCGCTGTTGGCTGCGGGGCTGTATTTCTCCATATATCTTGCTTTTTCCGGAAACGTGACCCCGAAACAGAAGATACTGGAACATTCGAATGCCAGGCTTGCATCCAAATTGGACATGGCGAGCAGCAGGCTGGACATATATCAGGACAGGCTCGACATTCTGGCGGAAAGGGACAATTCGGTCTACCGTTCGATATTCGGCATGGAAGAAATCCCTTACGATGTCCGGGATGCCGGCTACGGCGGGACGGACAGGTATGAAAGGTTCAGGTATTATGCCGGAGCTGACGACCTGACCGTGACGGTGAAAAGGCTTGACATGCTGAACAAGAAAGCCTATATCCAGTCGCTTTCGTTCGATGACGTATACAGGCTTTCCATGCAGGCCGGAGACATGGCTTCATGTATCCCGGCCATTCCACCTATTACCACGGATCCTTCGGTCACGAGGTATTCCAGCAGTTTCGGTTACCGCTCCGATCCGGGAAACAAGCAGATAAGGATGCACAGCGGTGTCGATCTTGCGGCCCCTACCGGTACCCCGATACATGCCACCGGCAACGGGAAGGTGTGCAGGATAGGCTATGATTACTATGGTTACGGACATTATGTGATGATAGACCACGGTTTCGGCTACAAGACCCGCTACGGTCACATGAGCAAGATTTCCGTTACGGAAGGACAGGAGGTCGAAAGGGGGCAGTATATAGGCGATGTGGGCAATACCGGACGTTCTTTCGGAAGCCACGTACACTATGAAGTCATATATAAGGAACGCCCTGTCAATCCGGTGAATTATTTCGATTTCGACATGCTGCCGGAAGAATATGCGGCAATGGTGGACGGAAAACCCGGTACAGCTTCCGCGAAATGATGATTTAAATAATGGGAAAATACGTATACGACGAGACCGGCCTGAAGTTCGAGCGCAAGCGCCATTCGCCGGGAAAAATAGTGAGGACGGTTTTGAAGTTCTTCGTCCTGAGCGTGTTTCTCGCCATCGTCTACTATGTCGTCTTCGCCCTGTTTTTCAATACCGAGGAGGAAAAACGCCTGTATTCTCTTAACCGCCTTATGGAGGAAGAGTATGTTTCCATAGAGGAAAACATGTCGCGCCTCGACAATGTGATAGCCGGGCTGGAAGCCCGTGACGCCGAGATCTATTCGAGGATATTCAATGCATTGCCTGAAAATTCCGGATGGGAGAGACGTTTTCTTTTCTTGGATGCCCTCGATTCGCTTTCAGGCACGGACATCATTGCCATGACGCATTTTTCCATCGGGGACGCAATGAAAGCCTCTTCAAGGGTTTCCGAAAGATTGTCCATGCTTACCTCGCTGGTGTCGGCCGGGATGCCGGACAGCCTGTATGCGATACCTTCCGTTTCTCCGATCGGGGATTTCATGGTGTCGCAGACAGGGGCTTCGACGGGGCGGAAGATAAACCCGTTTTACAAGATAATGACCGAGCATACCGGGCTTGACATGCTCGCATACGCTGGTGACAAAGTGCGTGCGGCTGCTCCGGGAACCGTCCTGAAGACCGTCAGGGGTGAAAAGGGCATGGGAAACTATGTAGTCATAGACCATGGTAACGGTTATGAAACCCTTTATGCCCACCTTGCTGAAATAAATGTGCGCAGAGGAAAGCGTGTCGGCCGGGGCGATGTTATAGGGACGGTGGGTGTCAGCGGGCTCAGTTTTGCTTCGCACCTCCATTATGAAGTACACAAAGACGGTTCGGTCGTGGATCCGGTGCATTATTTCTTCGCCGGGCAGACCCCTCGTGACTATATCGAGATGGCAAGGCTGTCTGCAGGCACGGGACAGTCTTTGGATTGATTTTAAGTTCGGGCAGTTATGGATAAGGTTTTTTATAGCGTAGGGGACATCGCTTCGGAGATAGGCGAAAGCCCTTCATTGGTCAGGTTCTGGTCCAACAAGTTCGGAAAATTCATAAAACCTTCGAGGAACGCCAAGGGGGACAGGCTTTTTTCGCCCGAGGACCTTGCCCTGTTCAAGAAGATACATTATTTGGTGAAGGACATGGGGCTTACTTTGGACGGGGCTTCCCGCCGCCTGTCGGCCGAGAAAAAGGCAGGTGCGGATCCGTTGGAGACGGGCCGTCTGGATGCCAGTGTGAAGATAAAGGAAAAACTGTCCGATATCAGGGCGCAGCTTGAACGTGTACGTGAATTGTTGTAATAATATGAAACTTTATGAAATATTGGCCGCGATAGAGCGTTTTGCGCCTCTTTCCATACAGGAAAGCTGGGATAACGCCGGTCTTGTCTGCGGCGACCCGGACATGGACGTTACCGGAGCCGTGGTGGGATTCGACTGTACGAAGGAACTTATATGCGAGGCGGTTTCACGAGGGGCGAATCTCGTTGTCACCCATCATCCTTTAATATTTAAAGGTGTAAAACGCATTCTTCCCGGAGAACCTGTTTCGGCAGCCCTGGTAGCCGCAATCAAAAACGACGTGGCGGTCTATGCCGCCCATACCAATGCGGACAAGGTCATGGAAGGCGTGAGCGGAGCGATGGGCAGGGCCTTGCGGTTGGAGGACATGGAATTTCTGGACGGGGACGGCATTTCCGGGTTGGGAGTCGTCGGGAATCTTCCGGAACCGTTGTCCGTGGAAGAATTCGTGCCGAAGGTAAAGCAGGCTTTCGGCTGCGCCGTGCTGAGATGTTCGCGGGCGTTGGACTGTCCGGTATCCCGTGTCGCGCTTTGCGGCGGCGCCGGTTCGTCCCTTATTGAAAAAGCGCGTCTGTCCGGGGCCCAGGCATACATTACGGGCGATCTGTCATATCATGATTTTTTTACCCATGACGGCTTCATGGTTATGGACATAGGACATTATGAGGGGGAGGAAGCGATAACGGGCATTTTATTTTCCGTGATAAAGAAAAATTTTCCTAACTTTGCAGTCTATATTGCAAATACGAAACATAATCCTGTATCTTATCTATAAGAGTTATGGTTGTAAAGAAGACAAAAAAAATAATCCCTCCAATAAGTGACAGGGAGACATTCATGTCCATTCAGGCCAACATGCCCGAGTCGGACATGAGCATGGAAGAAAAACTGCGTACCTTGTACGCGTTGCAGAAGACCGATTCGAAGATCGATCAGATAATACTTCTCCGTGGCGAACTTCCTTTGGAAGTGGAGCAGCTTGAAAGCGAGATAGAAGGCCTGAAGACCCGGATATCCAAATTCAATGCGGAGATAGACGAGGCAAAGCATGAAGTGGCCGAGCACAAGCATCTGATCGTGGAAGCCCAGGCTCTTATGGAAAAATACAAGGGCCAGCTTGACCATTTTACCAATAACCGCGAATACGAGTCGCTGAACAAGCAGATAGAGTATCAGGATCTCGAGCGTCAGGCCCAGGAGAAAAGGATAATGACCCTGAATGCCGTTATCGCTGACAAGAAATCCGAGATAGAAGAGACGAAGAAACTGCTTGCGGGCCGTCAGGAAGACCTTAAATGCAAGAAAAACGAATTGGAAAGCATCATAGAGGAGACCACCAAGGAAGAGGCCGTGCTTCGTGAAAAGAGGGAGGCTCTTGCCGCCAAGATAGACAAACGTACCCTTGCGGCATACGAGAAAGTGCGTTCAAACGCACGCAACAAACTGGCGGTCGTTACCATACAGCGCGATGCCTGCGGCGGGTGTTTCAACAAGATACCTCCACAGCGCCAATTGGATATAAACTCTAACAAGAAACTGATTGTTTGTGAATATTGCGGGCGTATCATAGTAAGCCCGAGCTTCGACGAAGAGGAAGCATAGCCGGAGACAATCTATATGGCTACGAAGCGGCGCAACGATACCGATAAACGAGCTACGGCAAACCTTGACGGCATCGGCCTTGAAATGGGGATAAAGCCTCCGCAGGCGATAGACGTCGAAGAGGCCGTGTTGGGTGCGCTGCTTGTCGAGCCGGACGTGGTTTCAAGCGTTCTGGACGACATAGATGCTGACTGTTTCTATAAAGAGGCCAACAGGAAGGTTTTCGAGTCCATCATCGCGCTTGCGGCCGAACATTCTCCTATAGATGTCTATACGGTTTCACAGCAGATGCAGAAGAACGGCACCCTCGAATCTGTCGGGGGCGCCTATTTTCTTACCCAGCTCAGCCTTAAAATAGGTGCTGCCGCGCATATCGAGCAGCATTGCCGTATCCTGAGGCAGAAATTCATCCAGCGCTCCCTTATTACGGGTTCATATAAGATACTCAAGGACGCTTTCGACGATTCGGTCAATGTGGACGATCTTCTGGAGAGCGCCCAGCAGTCCATATTTTCCATAGTCGAGAGCAATATCAAGAGGGACACGAGGCCAATCCAGTCTATAATCAACGATGCCATCGAGGACATAGAGAAGAACCAGTCTCGGGGAGACGGGCTGAGCGGCCTGCCTTCCGGTATGGAAGGGCTTGACCGGAAGACACTCGGATGGCAGCCTTCGGACCTTATCATAGTTGCCGCACGCCCTTCTATGGGAAAGACGGCTTTCGTGCTGAACATAGCGCGCAACATGACTGTCGATTACAATATACCAGTGGCGTTTTTCTCTTTGGAGATGTCTTCGATACAGCTCGTCAAGAGGCTGATGATTTCTGAAACAGGGCTTTCTTCACAGAAAATCAAGGGCGGTACCCCTCTCGAAGATTATGAATGGGCTCAGTTGAACGAACGCATAAAAGGTCTGGCGAAAGCACCTTTATATATAGACGACACATCCCAGTTGCCGATAGGCGAGTTCAGGACGAAGGCTCGCCGGCTGGTGCAGAAATACGGGGTAAAACTGATCATAATCGACTATCTCCAGCTGATGATAGGCCCGAAAGAATTGCGCGGAATGCGCGAGCAGGAGGTGGCTGCCATATCGAGGTCGCTCAAAGCCACGGCCAAGGAACTGGACATACCTATTATTGCCCTTTCCCAGCTGAACAGGGGGGCGGTCATGCGTGCAGGCTCCAATAGCAGGCCGCAATTGAACGACCTGCGCGAGTCGGGCTCCATAGAACAGGATGCCGATATAGTAATGTTCGTACACCGTTATGACTACGGCGTTACGCCGGAAGATCCCAATGACGAGGGACGTACGGACATCATCATCGCCAAGCACCGTAACGGTGAGACCTGCGATATTCCGATGCGCTTCCTTTCTTCGGAGATGAGGTTTGTCGATGATTTGTCCTCCAATTCTTTCATAGGCGGAGCCAGAGACGAGAATTATACATTCTCGCGTTTCGATTCAAGGATGAACGACAATAACCAGTCTTATGATGACATGCCGGCGGGAGATGGTTTTTAATGTCAGAGGAAGGTTTTTTCCGGGATTCCTCGTTCCCCTTTTGCTCTGTGCGGCAGGGGTGGCGTTCAATCTGCATTTAGCCCGGGGAGCTGTCGTGGGCCCGGAAGTTCAATGTACCGGGCAGGATACTTCGGGCATCGTGCGGGATATCGGGGAAGGCAGGCAGGAAACGACTGACAATAAATGTCTTCCGGTAAGGAATATTCCTGAAGATGAACTCGCTTTCCGGGAAGGTGAAAGGCTGGAATTTTCGGTAAGGTACAAATGGGGGATCATAGATTCGGAAGTAGGCGTTGCATCGGCAACGGTGGCGGGGACACGCGGCAGCGAAGGGTCGCCGCTTTTCCATTGTGTGGCCCAGGGACGCACGTCTAGATTCTTCGATGTGTTTTTCAAGGTAAGGGAACGTTTCGAATCCTGGTTCCGCACAGACAATATGAGACCTGTCTCGGCGTTGAGGGATACGTACGAAGGAGGATATGAGGCCCGGAACAAGTATGTATGGCTCCGTCCTGGCGAGCGGATTGACGCTGATGTATACACGACAAGGCTCGGGGACACTTCCCTTGTCCTTCCCGGCACGCAATGCACTTTCGACCTCGTTTCTCTTTTCTATTTTGCCCGTAATCTCGATTTCGACAATTACCGGATGAATGTAAAATACCCTATTTCGTTCGCAATCGACGATGATATATACAATCTGTATTTTATCATTCTCGGCAGGGAGGCTGTGAAAATAAAGGGTGTTGGCACATTCAATACGATAAAGTTCGCGGCAAGGATGGTGGCCGGAGAAGTGTTCAACGGGGAGACGGACATGTTTATATGGGTGACCGACGATAAGAACAGGGTTCCCGTCTATTTCGAAAGTCCCATAAAAGTAGGGGCTGTGTCGGGACGGATAACCGGTTTTTCAGGGCTGAAGCATCCTTTGAGTTCGAAAATAGATTAAAGAAAATATGGGAAAAGGAAAAATAGTACATGACGGCATAGTGAGGGAAGTCCATCCGGACAGCGTTACTGTCGAGATGGTATGCCAAAGCGCCTGTGCAGGCTGCCATGCAAAGGGAGTATGCGGGGCTTCGGACGAGGCCGTACGGTTCATTACCCTGCCTCCTCCTCCGTTCGAGTTGCTTAATCCCGGGGACAAGGTGTATGTCGAGCTTAAAAGTTCAATGGGATTGAAGGCCGTGTGGCTTTCATACGTGATCCCGGTTGCGATTTTAATGATATTAATATTAACTTTGTCCTCCGTAGGAATGCAGGAGCTGTACACGGGACTGTTGTCCATAGCGGGGACGGGAATATATTATCTGGTGATTTACCTGCTGAGGGGGAAACTCTCCAGACAGTTTTATTTCAGCCTGAAAAAGAAACAGCCGTAACCGGCAATGGCCGCAAAAGCGGCATGGGGTGTCGGTGGATGCCGTGAATAAGATGAACTGATGAAATTTTTTGTATATTTATTATGATTACAATCATTATTTGGACGGTCGTTGTCCTGACCCTGTTGGGAGCCGTTCTGGCATTGGTCCTTTATCTTGTGGCCTCCAAGTTCAAAGTGGAGGAAGACCCGAGGGTCGGCGAAGTCGAGGCTTTGCTGCCGGGAGCCAATTGCGGGGGCTGCGGCCATGCCGGCTGCCATGCGTTCGCTTCCTCGTGTGTAGAGGCAGGCACGCTTGAAGGCCATTTCTGCCCTGTCGGCGGCAACAAGGTGATGAAGGCGGTGGCCGGCGTGCTTGGATTGGAGGCCGAAGAACAGGCTCCTATGGTTGCCGTGCTCCGCTGTAATGGAAGTTGCGCCAACCGTGAGAAGACCACGGAGTACGACGGTTACCGCTCGTGCAAGGTGATCAGTACCCTTTACGCCGGAGAGACGGCATGCAGTTTCGGCTGTCTCGGTGGCGGTGACTGTGAAAGAGTCTGCCAGTTCGGCGCACTCAAGATGAATCCTGAAACTGGACTTCCTGAAATAGACCAGGAATTGTGTACGGCCTGCGGTGCCTGTGTGCGCGAGTGTCCCAAGCATATTCTGGAATTGCGCCTGAAAGGTCCTAAGGAGGGCCGCCGTGTCTATGTCTCATGCTCCAGCAAGGACAAGGGCGGCGTGGCAAGGAAAGCCTGCAAGGCAGCCTGCATCGGGTGCGGGAAATGCGCGAAAGCCTGTCCTTTCGGTGCCATTACCGTGGAAAACAATCTTGCCTACATAGACTTTACGAAATGCAAACTATGCCGCAAGTGCGTTGCGGAATGTCCTACCGGGGCCATCCATGCGGTTAATTTTCCTGTGAAACAGCAGGCGGTCATGGAAACGGTGCCGCCATCCGTGCCTTCCGGAACAGAAGAACAGACGGTTCAATCTTAAATTGATGCGATATGAGAAAGAGAACATTTTCAATCGGCGGGGTTCACCCCGATGACCATAAGATAGCACGTGACTGTGCGATAGAGGATTTGCCTCTTGCCCCGCTTTTCAGCGTGTCGATGGCACAGCATCTCGGCTCTCCGGCCAATCCCGTGGTGGCTGCAGGCGACAAGGTGAAAGCCGGTCAAGTCATAGGCGAGCCGTCGGGTTTCATCTCCGCGTATGTGCATTCGCCTGTTTCCGGTACGGTAAAGGCAGTGGGTCCGAAGGCCAACCTGTTAGGCAACAGGATTGTGCATGTGGACATAGAAGTCGAAGGTGACGAGTGGATGGAAGACATAGACCGTACTCCGGACATAGTAAGGGAGATTTCCCTTGACAGGGAACAGATACTTGAACGTATCAGGAAATGCGGCGTGGTAGGTCTCGGTGGCGCGACCTTCCCTACGCATGTCAAGCTTTCCCCTCCTCCGGGCAAGAAAGCCGATGTCCTGATACTGAACGGCGCAGAGTGCGAGCCTTATCTGACATCCGACCACCGTATCATGCTCGAACGCGGAGAAGAAATAGTAATAGGTGCGGAGATCATGAAAAAAGCCCTTGAAGTCGATAGGGTGGTGATCGGAATCGAGGAAAATAAACCTGAAGCCATAGAAAACATGGGCCGTATCGCGGCTTCCCATCCCGGCATCGAGGTCATGGTGTTGAAAAAGCGTTATCCTCAGGGAGGCGAGAAGCAGCTTATCAATGCGGTGACAGGGCGTCAGGTGCCTTCGATGAAACTTCCTATCGATGCGGGGGCGGTAGTGCAGAATGTAGGTACGTCGCTTGCCGTATATGAGGCTGTCCAGAAAAACAAGCCGTTGATAGACAATGTGCTTACCGTTACGGGGGAGTGTTGTCCCCGGCAGCGCAACCTCCGCGTAAGGGTCGGTACTCCGCTGTCATATATCCTTGAACAGTCAGGAGGGATACCGGAGGATGCCGTGAAAATCATCAGCGGCGGCCCTATGATGGGATGGGCGGTGTCGAACCTCGATGCCACGACGGTCAAGAGCACGTCGTCGCTGCTTTGCCTTACGGCTGCCCAGACAATGCGTAAGGAAGAGAGCAGCTGTATCCGTTGCGGCAAATGCGTGGATGCATGTCCTATGGGGCTTGAACCGTACCTTCTTAACAGACTTGCACGTGCAAGAAAATTGGATGAATTGGAGGAGAATGCCATTTATGACTGTATCGAGTGCGGATGCTGCCTTTACAGCTGTCCGGCAAACATCCCTCTATTGGATAACATAAGGGTTTACAAACGCGAGGTGCTCGGCATCATGAAGAGCCGCGCTTCATCGGCAACCAAATAAAACAGTTCCACTAAGAAATTATACGGAAATGAAAAAATTGACAGTTTCACTTTCACCGCATATCCATTCGGCGGATTCGACCCGTAAGATTATGAGGGACGTGCTTATAGCTATGGCTCCCGCATGGTTGGTTTCCGTCTGGTTTTTCGGTATGCCGGTAATCATATTGACTCTTGCCGGCGTGGCGGCATGTATGGTGACGGAGTGGCTTATCTCCAGATTCCTGATGAAACGCAAGAGTACGGTTTCGGACTTGTCGGCGGCAGTCACCGGCGTGCTTCTTGCGCTCAATCTTCCTCCGAGTTCGCCGTGGTGGCTCATCGTCATAGGCTCCATTTTCTCGATAGGTGTCGTAAAGATGTCTTTCGGAGGTCTCGGGCAGAATATTTTCAACCCGGCAATCGCTGGGCGTGTTTTCCTTCTCATTTCTTTCCCTACCCTGATGACGAACTGGACACGTCCCGATCCATGGTTCCGCAGCGGAGTCGATGCCGTTTCGGGTGCAACTCCTCTTGCCATTGTGAATGAGGGGCTTGCAAAAGGAATGTCTTTGGACCAGATTTTCGCGCAGAATGATTTTACGTATTTTGAAATGCTCTTCGCACGTATAGGAGGCTCTGTAGGAGAAGTTTCGGCAATAGCTTTGATTGTCGGTTTCATATATCTGCTGGCGCGCAAAGTCGTCAAGCCGCATATCCCGCTGGCCATACTCTGCACGATATTCGTTTTCAGCGGCATTTTCTGGCTCATCGACCCTCAGCAATATACCGATCCTGTCTTCAACATACTTACCGGAGGAGTGCTTCTGGGGTCGTTTTTCATGGCTACCGATTATGCCACTTCCCCGATGGGAAAGACGGCGATGGTCATATATGGTATCGGTATCGGACTTATTACGATGATAATAAGATATTTCGGCTCTTATCCGGAGGGCATCTCGTTTGCGATACTCGTAATGAACTCCGTAGTGCCGTTATTGAATAAATATGTTAAACCAAGAAAATTCGGGAGGTAAAAGACATGGCTTTGGAATCAACAGTCAAGAATATGTTTATGAGCCTGACGGTCATCTGCCTCGTATGCTCCGCCCTGCTCGGGGGCGCGTACGCGATTACGAAAGACAAGATCGATCAGGCCGGGGTAGACAAGCAGAATGAGGCTATCGCCCGTGTTGTCCCGGAATTCGACAATGTCCCTTCCGAGGAGATGTTCGAGGTGGAACTCGAAGGCAAGAAATATACGGTTTATCCGGCTTCGCTTTCCGGGGAAACGGTAGGATATGCGATCAACGCTTCCGCCACCGGTTTCAGCGGCCCGGTCGTCATCATGGTGGGCATTACGGCCGATGGCAGGATTTTCAATACCGTCCCTGTCTCGCATGCCGAAACCCCGGGTCTCGGTGCCAAGATTTCCGAAGAAGGGAATGCGTTCGTGGCGCAATTCGAGGGACTGGATCCGTCGGCTACAGTGCTTAAAGTCAGGAAAGACGGCGGCGACATAGATGCCATTACGGCTTCCACCATAACTTCAAGGGCCTATACCGCCGCCGTGGAAACGGCCTGGTTGGTATTTAACAAGATTAAGGAGATGTAGTCATGGGAAAAATGAAAGTAATACTTAACGGGCTTATAAAGGAAAACCCAACTTTCGTGCTTCTGCTCGGAATGTGCCCGACACTCGGTACTACCACCTCGGCCATAAACGGTATGGGCATGGGACTGGCCACCATGTGCGTGCTGATTCTTTCTAATATGGCCATTTCGGCCATAGCGAGATTCATCCCGGACAAAGTGAGGATACCTTGCTATATAGTCGTGATTGCGACTTTCGTTACGATAGTCCAGTTGCTGATGCAGGCTTTTCTGCCTTCGCTGTACGAGACATTGGGACTTTTCATCCCGCTTATTGTCGTGAACTGTATCGTGCTCGGCCGTGCCGAAGCATACGCCAACAAACACAGTGTCATGGATTCGGCCTGCGACGGCATAGGCATAGGTCTCGGTTTCACATTTGCCCTTACCATACTCGGTCTTGTGCGTGAAATCCTCGGCAGCGGCTCTGTATTCGGAATGAAATTCATTTCAGGAGACGGCATGTTAGCTTTCATACTCGCGCCTGGAGCGTTTATCGTGCTCGGATATCTTATCGTAATATTCAAGAGGCTTACATCCAAGATTAAAATGTAGGAGGGAAGGTTATGGAATTTCTGATAATAATCATTTCAGCGGTATTCGTCAATAACATACTGCTTGCACAGTTCCTCGGAGTATGCCCGTTCCTCGGTGTCTCCAACAAGGTTTCCACTGCTGTCGGGATGTCCGGTGCGGTATGCTTCGTGATGACCCTTGCCACTTTGGTCACTTACCTGTTGCAGGTATATGTGCTTGTGCCTCTCGGCCTTGAGTTCTTGCAGACGATAAGTTTCATCCTTGTCATAGCCGCCCTCGTACAGATGGTCGAAATCATCCTGAAGAAGATTTCGCCTTCGCTGTACTCTGCGTTGGGCATCTTCCTGCCTCTGATTACAACCAACTGTACCGTGCTGGGTATCGCGCTGCTCGTGGTTACCAAGGAATTTGCATTCGGCGGAGGGGATCCTGCCATGCTCAACCTCGGAGAGTCTGTCTTCTATGCGTTTGCAAGTGCGCTGGGCTATAGTGTCGCCATGATACTTTTCGCGGGAATCAGGGAACAGCTGGAACTTGCGACCGTGCCGAAGTCGTTCAAGGGCATTCCTGTGGCTCTTCTGACCGCCGGCATCCTTGCGATGGCTTTCATGGGCTTCGCCGGGCTGGTATAGATGTTGTCGTACAGTCGAGCCGCTGCCCGAGGCTGTAGTTCAGGCCACGCCACGACTTAATCCGAGCGTGCTGTTGTGTGCTGGTTTTCAACGACTTGTTGTTTTTAGGAGAAATTTTCACTGTGGATTCTGAGGGGTTCCGCACCCCTTGAAATCCACAGTGATTTTTTATGCTTTTATTGTCCGGCTCTGACTGTCAGTGATTTATAACGGAAGGAGTTAAGTCGGGGCGTGGCCTGAACTCGCGCAGATTTGTCATTGTGGGCGATTCCCGGTCAGTAGTATAGGGTCAATGCCTGTTACCCGTGAAATCTGCTTTGTGCCTGCCCCGTAATTTTTCCGCAACATCTCTGCAAGATGGAGTTTTTCTTCAATTGTGAGGCTTTCTATTCCATACTTGTCAAATTTTTTATGGCAAATCTCCAGCATTGAATTGTATAGTTCCTGATCGTTGTAATGCCCGTGCTTGAGAACCCCTGTCTCCATTTCCAGTATCCGGTCATTGTTTACCGACAGATAGTAGATGAATTCTGCCGGAGTGCGGTATAACTGTTCCACAAATTCATAGTCCACATAATTGTAGGGGTATATCATTCCGTCCGGAGACAATTCGTATTCATCCGGAAGTACGGTTTTGCTATTCAGCAGGGCCCGTTTTTGTCTGATAGACATTTCGGATGCCTGTTTGTCTCCGTAATTGCAACCTTTCATTCGGGAGAAATATGTCCCGATGGAACTCCATCTGTAATTCCACGGTGTGATATTTGCCTGTGCAGCCATCGGGTTTCTCAACACGTATGCTATGACTTTTTTCATATAGTCTTGCGAGCCGATCCTGATGATTGCAGTTTCTGTATTAAAATCGACAATTCTCGTATTTATCCTTCTTTTAAACAGACGAATGAATCTGTTGCATGCTTCGTATTCCCCTTTCATGACAAAATGCACATGATTGCTCATCAGGCAGAAGCATTGCAGTCTTACCGGACGCTGCAATGCGCACACAGCCACGTCGTTCATTCCATTGATAAAGTCTTCGTCTGTTCTGAAAATCATACTGCGGGACAATCCGTCAGTACATACATGAAAATACTCTTCGCGCTCCATATCGTCCCTCCTTGTTTTGTGCAAATGTAGCAAAACTGTCTGGCCTTGGCAATTTATATTCGGTTCAGGCCTGAAATTTTTTTGGAGATTAAAAAAATCGCGCTACCTTTGCAGTGTATTAGAAAACTAATACACCAAAACAATAATACTACTACGATATGATCGAAATCAAAAATCTTACTTTCGGCTACGGGTCAAGGCCCGTGTTCCGTAATCTGTCCGTGGACTTCAAGGAGGGTTCCATCTACGGACTGCTCGGTGAAAACGGGGTGGGAAAGACCACCCTGTTGAAGCTGATCTGCTCTTTGCAGCAGAGCCGCCACTCCGATGGGACTATCAAGGTGGACAACATGGCGCCGGAAAGCAGGCAGCCGTCGTTCCTTGAAAATATTTTTTATGTCCCGGATGAAATACCTGTCCCAAGAGGCACGGTAATTAATTTTGTAAAGGAAAACGGAAGGTTTTATCCCAATTTCAGTCTCGATACTTTTATGGAATATGCCAGGGAATTTGAAATAGACCCGGGACGGCCTTTCCGTAAAATGTCTTTCGGCCAGCAGAAAAAGGCCCATCTTGCCTTTGCCCTGTCGCTTGGAACAAAGTACCTGCTCATGGACGAGCCTACCAACGGGCTTGACATACCGTCAAAGGCCACATTCCGTTCCCTGATTGTGCGTCTCAGCACGGAAAACAGGGTAATCATCATTTCAACCCATCAGGTAAAGGATGTCGAGAATGTGATAGATCCCATAATCATCCTTGACAAGGAGAAAGTGCTGCTGAACGCCACAATACAGCAGATTACAGACAAACTTTATTTTGATTACAGCGGAACCGTGGACGATACCGCGCTTTACCGCGAGGCCAATGCGGCAGGCATGATCCAGGTGCTGCCGAACGCGGCCGGAGCCGAGAGCAAAGTGAACATAGAAGCCTTGTTCAATGCGGTTTACCGTAACAAAGAAACCATTCAGTCATTTTTCGAAAAATAAGGACAGCCATGAACAATATATTCAATTTTAAAAGATTCGGCCGTACACTCAGGCACGATATCATAGGAACGGCGAAAAGGGCGGGGCTTTCGATGCTGCTCGGCCCGACAATAGTGCTCCTGACGGTTGCGCTGATAATGCAGATATATGACCTCATATTCATTTATGGCGGTCCCGCGGAAAATGTCCCTGTTTATCCTGTGGCGAGGTTCGTCGTACTTTGCATAACGCACTTCATCATGATGCTCTTCATGGCGACATCGAGTTTCGGTTATCTTACTGACGGCAGGAACAATGTCACCCAGTTGATGCTGCCTGCTTCGACACTTGAAAAATTCCTGAGCATCACTATCATATACTATGTTTTCACTCCGATTGTCATTTTCCTTGCAGGCTGGGCAGGCGACACCCTGATCGCCCTTACCGGGCTTGGCGGATTTACCGGATACATGAACCCGGCGGATCTCATCGACAGCTTCGGAAATTTTTATGACATGGTTATGCCTTATAAAATAACGCCGATATTGAACAATTTGCTATGGAGTTTTCTTATGGGCTATTTTATGATTGCCTCGTTCACGCTTCTGTGCGCCATTCTGTTCAAGACATACAAGGTGCTCAAGACCATAGGCATTTATCTCGGACTGAATCTCGTTATCGGAAACATACAGACTATTCTTTGGGGAAACAGGCTGATGCAGGCCATTAATGATGCGGACATGCAGTCGCTTGAACAGGATGTGCCGATGAATATTGTGGACCTGGCTGTTGAATCGATGACGTACGGTATGATTTTCAGCATCGTGGCTTTCATTGCCCTGAGTGTCGCGATATATTACAGGCTCAGGACTGTCAAATCATAAGGAGGTGTATCAAAATGCAATTCAATGACAACATGCCGATTTATCTGCAGATAGCCGACCGGATATGCGAGAACATTTTGTCGGGGAAATGGGGTTCCGACTGCCGTATTCCGTCCGTGAGGGAGATGGGCGCGGAATATCAGGTGAATCCCAACACCATGATGCGCAGTTATGATTACCTGCAGCAGAAAAACATCATCTACAACAAGCGCGGCATAGGTTATTTCGTCTCTCCGGGAAGCATTTCCCTGATACTTGAAGACCAGCGGAAAAAACTGATAGACAACGACCTGCCTCAAATGATAAAAAAGATGCTCCTTCTCGGCTTTGGCCCTGAGAACGCAATCGAAGCCATACGGAAGGAATTCGATACAGTATTACAACAGGAAAAACCAATAAACCAATAAAAAAACAAGTTATGAAACGGATAGTTGTATTTTTTACGTTGCTTTTGCTCGCATTCGGCGGCAATAAGGCATTGGCACAGGATAAAAAAGACTGGGGAAATATTTATGTGGATGCAAGTTTCTTCTATTCCATGGGCGATGTTACAGGAAATGGTATCTTCGAGAATGTCTCTGTTAAATATAGGCTTCCTGAAACTCCCGATGTGATTTATCTCTCATGGGGCGTTACCAATAAAGAACTAAAATCAGGTTATCCTCAGATGCACACTGTAATGGTAGGTATCGGAACGGATGTTCTCCGGTTCAAGAAAACGGATTCCAGAATAAAGTATTGGTGACCGGTATGAAGTGGAACAAGATCGGAGCAATATACGAGTTCATGACCGGTTTTACCTGGGGCGTGCGTTTCTAGGAATCAGCGGCAGCTTGTCCGTCGGGATTTTAGAAGCTGTTTAAAATTTTTTCAAAAGTTCTTTGTGGCATCCTTCCGGCACGTTTTCGCCGTTTTTATCGTAAAATAGCGCTGCTATTCTCCTCAAAAAACGACAAAAACCTGCGCGGAAGCCTGTC
>JADIME010000048.1 GCA_017694935.1 Candidatus Merdivivens pullistercoris | reverse complement strand
AGTAAACACATCGATATTGGACGACAAGGTCCTCTGGAAATGCCATGACGGCCTGCCTACATATCACCTCGCCAACATTGTCGACGACCACCTGATGGAAATCACAGAAGTCATAAGGGGCGAAGAGTGGCTGCCTTCCCTCCCGCTCCATTACCTCCTTTATGAAGCCTTGGGCTGGCAGGATTCCATGCCGCGTTTCGCACACCTTTCACTGTTGTTGAAACCTGACGGGAAAGGAAAACTCAGCAAACGTGACGGCGACAGGCTCGGATTTCCGGTATTCCCGCTACAGTGGACAAATCCCGAGGGGGAAGTAACGAAAGGGTACAGGGAAGAAGGCTACCTCCCGGAAGCATTCGTGAACATGCTGGCAATGCTCGGATGGAATCCGGGAGACGACAGGGAACTGTTCACGATGGACGGGCTGATACAGGCATTCTCATTGGAAAGGGTAATAAAATCCGGAGCAAAATTCAATCCCGAAAAGGCCAAATGGTACAACAGGGAATACCTCCGTATGATGCCGGACGAAGCGATTGCCAAAGAATTCAGGAAAATACTCGACTCCCACGGGATATCCGGGGACAGGTTTTCAGACGATTACGTCCTTAAAGTGATTCATCTTACAAAGGAAAGGGCCGTTTTCATCAAGGACTTCTGGGACATCGCCCACTATCTCTTTGTAGCCCCGTCTTCTTACAACGAAGCCGATGTAAAGAAATTCTGGAAGCCGGAAAATGTGGCCCTGATGAAACAGGCCGCCGACTTCATGGCAGGATTCGAGCCATACGGCAAAGAAGCTTTGGAACAGGGACTTTCGGATTTCATACATGGCAACGGATGGCCTATGGGCAAGGTCATGAACACATTAAGACTTGCGCTGATAGGCTCTTCGAGCGGGCTGGGCATAGCCGATGTGGCTACCATCATAGGCAAAGAAGAAACAATCGCAAGGGTAGCCCGTGCCATTGAGACATTGCCGCGCGAATAACACGCAGCCTCTTCATGACAAACGGGACAACACCCTCCCATGACACGGGATTCCATATAGCACGCCCGGGACAAATCCTCTCGGACAGGATAGAGGACTATCCTGAAGGCATAGTAGTACCCATAGACAAGCCATATCTATGGACATCAGCCGATGTAGTAAGGAAAATAAAATTCCGCGCGCAGCGCCATTTTCATAAAAAAAACCTGAAGGTCGGACACGCCGGCACGCTCGACCCGCTTGCGACCGGAGTGTTGCTCGTATGCATCGGCAAAGCGACAAAACTCGCCGAGAAATTGCAGGCCTCAGACAAAGAATACATCGCGGGAATAACATTCGGAGCCACTACCCCGTCATACGACCTTGAAAAAGAAATCGACAGGGAATATCCTTTCAGCCATATCGACGGGCAGGCCGTACGGGATGCATTATCCGCATTCATCGGAGAACAGGAACAGGTGGCCCCATTGTTTTCAGCGAAATCCGTGGACGGCACAAGGGCATACGAAATAGCGAGGAAACTCATGCGGAAAGGAAACTCCGCATCAGTGGCGCTGGCACGGGAGGCGGGGATAAAATCTTCCATCATAAACATTTACGACTTGGAACTGCTTGACTTCGGACAACTGCCTGCCGGGGATGGCTGTCCGTCTCCTGAAGAATGCCCGTCCGACGTTGCCGCAGACACTGATTCCGCCGGGACTTCCGCTCCGCAGTCCCGCCCCCGTCCGATATCGGCCAAAAGGCACGGCAAGCCTTTCCCGGTAGCCACCATAAGGATACGTTGCAGCAAAGGCACATATGTCAGGGCTTTTGCAAGAGACCTCGGGGAAAGTCTCGGCAGCGGGGCGCACCTGTCGTCGCTTGTCAGGAGCCGTTCAGGACAATTCGGACTGGATACGGCGCTTGACATGGATGCTGCAGCCGCGATATTTTCCGATGCACGTTAAAAATTTCCATTTTCCGTCATTGCGTGAAACAAAAACTCCTAATTATCGTATACATATTGATTGCTGTTTTTTGAAGCGCGTATTTTATGAAACTCTCTCAATTCAATTTTAACTTAAAACCGGAGCAAATCGCCTCCGAACCGACTTTTTTCCGTGACGAATGCAGGATGATGGTACTGCACAAAGATACGGGCGAAGTAGAACACAGGGTTTTCAAGGATTTTATAAACTATTGCGACGAAGGGGACGTAGTAGTACTTAACGACACCAAGGTTTTCCCGGCGAGACTTTACGGGAACAAAGAAAAGACAGGAGCCGAAATCGAAGTTTTCCTGCTTAGGGAACTCAACAGGGACCAAAGGCTGTGGGACGTACTTGTCGATCCGGCAAGGAAGATCCGGATAGGCAACAAACTGTATTTCGGCGAGAACGACGCCCTTGTAGCCGAAGTGATTGACAACACTACTTCAAGGGGAAGGACGCTCAGGTTCCTGTTTGACGGCACATACGAAGAATTCAAGGAGACCCTGTATAAAATGGGAGAACTCCCTATCCCAAAATGGGTCAAGCCTAAAGTAGAAGAATCGGATTACGAAAACTACCAGACAATATATGCTTCAAAAGAAGGAGCCGTAGCCTGTCCCGCAGCAGGGCTGCACTTCAGCAGGGAACTCTTTAAAAGGATGGAAATCAAAGGTGTCGATACAGCATTCCTGACATTGCACATGGGACTTGGCAATTTCCGGAACGTGGATGTGGAAGACCTGTCGAAACACAAGATGGACTCTGAATCGCTGTACATACCGGAAAAAACGGCGGATCTTGTAAATAACGCAAAGAAAAACGGCAGGAGAGTATTCTCAGTCGGTGTCACGGTACTTAGAGGACTTGAAACATACGTAACCACGACCGACGAGATAAGGGAATACGAAGGATGGACCAACAAATTCATATTTCCGCCGTACAGGATAGCCATTCCGAATGCATTGATAACGAATTTCCACACTCCGTGCTCGACGATGCTGATGTCGGAGTGCGCATTCGGAGGTTATGACAATGTGATGAAGTGCTACAAGATCGCCACTGAAGAAGGTTACCGGTTCGGGCCTTACGGCGATGCCATCCTGATCATCTGACAACTCGCCACAGAACTTTCAAAAAAAGATATTTTCAAGCCCGTTCGCCACAAACGGGCTTTTTTATCCCGTTTTACATGCTCTTTTGACTAACATTGCGGAACATTACATATACGCAATGCAAGACACAGACAACAAGACCAACCATGAAACCGTCATATTCTGCGCCCTGAACAAGATATTCGGTTTCACGCCGGCCAAAGTCAGGCAGGCCATGGAAAACGGGGTAAAGCCGGAAGCAATTATTCCCCCCGAAAAACGAAGGGCAGGGATAATCGGATGGGCCGAAGACGAGATTGCCGGTTGCATACGGCAAGGCATCGAAACAATCCCGCTGTGCGACGGACGTTATCCGGGAATATTGAAAGAATGTCCGGACGCGCCTTTATTATTATATATTAAAGGTGTAATTCCGGAAGGCACGGACAATGCCGTATCGGTAGTTGGCACAAGAAGGCCGGACAGGTACGGACTGGAAACGTGCGAGCGGATAGTAGCCTCGTTGCAAGGTACAAGGCATCCCCCCGCCATAGTCAGCGGTCTCGCGTACGGTATCGACAAACAGGCTCACCTGTCGGCAATCCGGAACAACGGCATTACCATGGCTGTCATGGCAACTGGGGCGGACAGGATTTATCCCCGGCCGCATGAATGGGTGGCAAAGGCGATAATCGACCACGGAGGGTGTCTGATAAGCGATTTTCCTTTAGGTAGCGAACCTTTGCCTGTCCATTTTTTGCGGAGGAACAGGATAATAGCCGGGATTTCAAAGGCCACGATAGTCATAGAATCCCCGATAAAAGGCGGAAGCATGGTGACTGCATCGCAGGCATTTTCATACGGCAGGGAACTGTATGCCGTGCCCGGAAGGATAGGCGACAGGCTGAGCGAAGGATGCAATTACCTGATTGCGGCCGACATGGCTGGATGCATCAGCGGCACGGGGCTTTTCCGGATTACACCGGCTACCGCACAGCTTCCATACGAAACGCCGGTCGATGAAGCCGCTCCACGGCAACATCCTTCACCCGGCAGCCCCGACGATGAGGCGGGAAGACTTCTGCACGCAATGCAAGGGCATGGGCCAAGTGACACAGAATCATTACGTCTGGCCACTGGCATCCCGTACGGCAGGCTTACGGCCTTGCTCTCGGAAATGGAAATCGACGGGAAAATATGGATGGAAGACGGCTACAATTGGCGTATAAAAATAAAATGATTATTTTTGCGGGCGAAATTGAATACAAGATGTCCTGTCTTATCGATACGCACACGCACCTCTATGACGAGGCTTTTTCTGCAGACTTCGACGAAACCGTTTCAAGGTCAATCGCAGCCGGTGTCAGCCGGTTTGTTTTCCCGGACATAGACTCATCGAGCAGGGAGGCGATGCTGGATTGCGCCGCAAAATACCCCGACAACATTTTCTGCGGGATAGGACTGCACCCGACTTCCATAAAAGAGGACTGGCAAGAAGAACTCGGCATGGTGGAGACATATCTTGCCGGCGGGAAGCCGTGGTATGCCATAGGAGAGATAGGCATGGACCTGTACTGGAGCAAAGAGTTCGTCAAGGAACAGCGGGAAGCCTTCGACACACAGCTTTCATGGGCAGAAAGATACGGCCTTCCGGTAATCATACATTCGCGGGAAGCGACGGCCGAGATATTCGACATACTGGAAGCCCATAAAGGAAAATCGCTAAGGGGCGTCTTCCATGCTTTCGGGGGGAGCATTGAAACTTTCAGGAAAATGGACAGATACGGGGACTTTTACGTAGGCATAGGCGGCACGCTCACCTACAAAAACTCAAAACTGCCCGTAACCCTGGCCGAAATCGACATATCGAGGATAGTGGCCGAAACCGACTCGCCCTATCTTACGCCCGTCCCTCACAGAGGCGAACGTAATGAAAGCTCGTTTATTCCTATAATTATCGAGAAAATAGCCATCATAAAAGGTTTGGATTTTGAAAATACCGCTTTGGCGACAACATTAAATGCCGAAGAATTGTTCAGACTCCCCTTTGTGGCGGATATGACGGAGGAATGAAAAAATGACAGACACAGCAATACTGTTGATTTACACAGGCGGTACCATCGGGATGAAACAGGATCCCGTGGATATGGCACTCAAACCGTTCAATTTCGGACAGATCGTGGACGAGGTGCCGGAATTGAAAAAATTCGGATGCCGCATTGACAGCGTTACTTTCGATCCTCTCATAGACTCGTCCGACGCCGATGCGGGATTCTGGTCGGAACTTGCCGCCCTGATCGAAGAAAACTACTATGACTACGACGGTTTTGTCATCCTGCACGGCACGGATACAATGGCATACTCGGCCTCAGCCCTGAGTTTCATGCTCGAGGATCTTGAAAAGCCTGTCATATTCACGGGAAGCCAGCTTCCTATAGGGGTTGCCCGCACCGACGGAAAGGAAAATCTCATATCCGCAATCGAGATCGCCTGCGCGAAAGACAGCGAAGGCAGGGCGCGTGTCCCTGAAGTATGTATCTTCTTCGACTCCGCCCTGTTGAGAGGAAACAGGGCCACCAAATACAGTTCCGACGAATTCAAGGCTTTCATATCCCCTAATTATCCGGCACTGGCAGAGGCCGGAATCAACATAAAATACCACGGCAAATTCATCGAGCTTCCCCAAAGATGGGGAAAACCGCTCAAAGTACACAAAAGGCTCGACACCCGTGCCACAATCCTGAGGATTTATCCGGGCATGGACGAGAACGTATTGAAAAACACACTGGAGATGCCATCGCTGCGCGGAGTGCTGATCGAGACGTTCGGCTCGGGAAACGCCCCTTCGAAAGACTGGTTCATAAAAAACATACGCAACGCTTCCGAAAGGGGGCTCATCATAGCGAATGTCACCCAATGCATGAGAGGAGGCGTGGACATGGAAGTATACGCGACCGGAATGACATTGAAAAGCGCCGGAGTGGCCAATGGCCATGACAGCACCACTGAAAGCGCCATTGCCAAATTATTTTTTTTAATGGGGCAATACAATGACAACCAAAAAGTTAAAGAATTATTCGAGACTAATCTGAGAGGAGAAATCTCAAATTAGTTTTTGTATGTCAGGATTTGTTGCTAAATTGCACGGAATTTTTGAATTACTATAACTATTTAATACATTAATTAAACATTTAAACATTCAAAAACAGTTATGAAAAAGTTTTTCATGTTTTTGGCAGTTAGCGGTCTTATGATCGTGTCTGCACAGTTCGCAGCAGCTCAGGAGAACGACGGAGCTGCACCGGCAGCTACCGACACTACTGTCGAGGCAGTCGAAGCTACTCCAGTTACCTCAGAGCCTGCTACATTGGCAGAAATGACAGCTGCCCAGCCGGAGATTCCGATTCACCAGCAGCTCAAGACAAGGTTCATCGAAGGTGGTGCAGGCTTCATGGCTACAATCCTTGCCTGCTTCGTTTTGGGTCTTGCACTCTGCATCGAAAGGATCCTTTATCTGAGCCTTTCAAAGACTAACACCAAGAAACTTCTCTCCAAAGTAGAGGAAGCACTCAACAACGGCGGTATCGAGGCAGCCAAAGACGTATGCCGCAACACCCGCGGTCCTGTGGCAAGCATCTTCTACCAGGGTCTCCTCCGCGCAGATCAGGGTCTTGAAGTTGTTGAAAAGACTGTCGTTTCTTACGGTTCCGTACAGATGAGCCTTATGGAAAAAGGTCTTTCATGGATCCAGCTCTTCATCACCATCGCCCCTTCTTTGGGATTCTTGGGAACAGTCGTTGGTATGATCCAGGCATTCGATGCTATCCAGGCAGCAGGCGACATTTCTCCTAACGTTGTCGCAGGAGGTATGAAAGTGGCGTTGATCACCACCGTCGGCGGTTTGATCGTTGCCGTTATCCTTCAGCTTTTCTACAACTACATCCTTTCAAGGATCGACTCGCTTTCGATCGAAATGGAAGATGCATCAATTTCCCTTATAGACATTTTGGTTAAAAACCAGAAATAATAACGACACTACATTATGTACGCTAAAGTAATCAAAATATTCTCATACGTCCTGCTGTTGGTCGGCATCGTACTGAGTGCAATCATTCTGTTCGGCAACGTAAAGATGGGACAGAATGAGAACTTGGTGGATCCTGTCCTTTATTGGGCGTATATATTGGTTGGCGTCGGTCTTGTAGGTGCAATTGTCGGTTCTATCGTAAGCATTATCGACAACCCTAAGGGTTTGAAAAAATCGATTTTCACCCTTGTCGGTATCGTTGTAGTGATTGGCATAGCATACCTGCTTGCACCGGGCACACCGGCCATCGGGCTCGTCGGCATTGAGCCTACGGCTTCAACGCTGAAAATGACAGATACTCTCCTCAACCTGACCTATATATTGCTCGGAGGAGCCATTCTGTCCATTATTGTCGGAGTAATAGTAAATGCGGTTCGTCGATAGATAATATTTTTTAGTATGGCAACAAGAGGACCAATGGAAATCAACTCAAGCTCGATGGCGGATATCGCCTTCCTGCTTTTGACGTACTTCCTTATGACAACCACAATGGACCAGCATAGTGGTTTGCGCCGCCAACTGCCGCCTCCTGTAACCGGAGAGGTTGAAAACCAGCAGATCAACGAGCGTAATATCATTATCGTGCGTATCAACTCTCTCGACAGGTTGTTCGCCGGCGGCCAGCCGATGGATGTCTCCATGCTGAAAGATAAGATCAAAGAATTTTTACTTAATCCTAACGATGATCCTTCGCTTCCTGAAAAGAAGATGACTTATATCGAAGGTTTCGGCGACTACCCTGTTTCAAGCGGTGTAATCTCATTGCAGAATGACCGCAGTACCACCTATAAAGCATATATAGAGGTACAGAACGAGATAGTCAAAGCCATAAACGAAATCCGCGATGATTTCTCTGTGAGAAATTGGGGACTCCCTTATTCCCGCCTTGATGAAGAAAGGCAGAGGATAGTCCGCGATGCCATTCCGCAGCAGATTTCCGAGGCCGAACCTAAAGATGTAACAGGAGGCAGGTAATATAATCAGGAGGAAACAGCATGGCAAAATTTGGAAGGAAAGACAAGAATAAAATGCCTGGGGTGAACACTTCATCCCTTCCGGATATCGTATTCATGGTTTTGTTCTTCTTCATGGTGACAACCAGCATGAGGACAACTGAAATCAAAGTGACGGTACGTCTCCCGGAAGCAAGTGAAGCTGTTAAATTGGACAGGAAAGACCTTACATCCTATATCTACATAGGAACTCCTATCCTGAGCATGCAGGCTCAATACGGTAACGACGTACAGATACAATTGAACGATTCCTACAAGACCGTTTCGGACATAGGTGACTTCATAGCATCCGCACGCGAGTCCATGAGCGAAAGCGACAGGCAACTTATGACGACTGCTTTGAGGGTGGACGAATATGCTCGTATGGGTACGGTAACCGATGTGAAGCAAGAGCTTCGCCGTTGCTACGCCTTAAAGATCATGTATTCGGCAAGAAAGCCTCATTAATATATAGCAGGATTTTTAAAAGAGGGTGGCCCTGACCGGGTTACCCTCTTTTTTTGCAGATTAGTTTCTCACAAACTGCTTAGGGAAACCCTGATATCGGAAAATCATGACACCTTCTTTATGGTTTTTTAGAAACAGTTTCTTAATTTTGCAGGTTGATATTCGTAAGCCGCTTTGATTCCATGGAAGAAAGCGGTTTCAAAGGAGACACAGACACTAAAGAGTTAAAGAGATGGAAAAAGTGATTACACGGAGCAAAATCAAGGATTTGCTTAAAATGCAGCCGGGAATCGAAGTAACGGCCAAAGGGTGGGTAAGGACAAAACGCGGAAACAAGAATGTAGGATTCATAGCCCTCAACGACGGTTCTACCATCAATAACATACAGGTTGTCTGCGACATGGCCTCGTTCGACGATGAGATGATGAAAAGAATCACGACAGGAGCATGCCTTTGCGTGACAGGAGACCTTGTAGAGTCGGTCGGAAGCGGACAGGCAGTTGAAATACAGGCAAAAGACATCACAATATACGGTACGGCCGATCCGAATACATATCCTCTCCAGAAGAAAGGACATACACTGGAGTTCCTCAGGAGCATTGCACACCTCAGGCCGAGGACAAATACGTTCGGAGCCGTACTGAGGATCAGGCACGCAATGGCTTTCGCCATACATAAATTTTTCAATGACAAAGGATTCGTTTACCTGCATACACCGCTGATCACGGCATCGGACTGCGAAGGTGCGGGAGCAATGTTTCAGGTAACGACTCTGGACCTCAACAATCCTCCGCGCAACGAAAACGGAAGCATCGATTATACCCAGGACTTTTTCGGCCGCATGACCTCGCTTACCGTAAGCGGCCAGCTGGAAGGAGAGCTGGGAGCCATGGCGCTCGGACAGATATACACTTTCGGACCGACTTTCAGGGCAGAAAACTCCAACACGCCAAGGCATCTCGCCGAGTTCTGGATGATAGAGCCGGAGATGGCATTTTACGAAATTGAGGAAAACATGGATCTTGCCGAGGAATTCATCAAGTACTGCGTAAAATACGCGCTCGACAACTGCATGGACGATCTGAGATTCTTGAACGACATGTTTGACAAAGAGCTGATCGAACGTCTGCAAGGTGTCATAAACACTGAGTTCAAAAGGATTACCTATACGGAAGGCATCGACATACTCCTGAAATCCGGAAAGAATTTCGAATATCCAGTATCATGGGGTGTAGACCTCCAGAGCGAGCATGAAAGGTATTTGGTCGAAGAGTACTTCAAGAGGCCGGTAATCGTTACCGACTACCCTAAAGACATAAAGGCATTCTACATGAAACAGAACGACGATGGCAAAACCGTAAGGGGAATGGACGTGCTCTTCCCGAAAATCGGGGAAATCATCGGCGGCTCGCAACGTGAAGAAGATCTCGACAAACTGAACCGCAGGATAGCCGAATTGGGCATGGACACGCGCAACCTCGAATGGTACATAGACACCAGACGCTTCGGTACCGCGCCTCACAGCGGATTCGGCTTAGGATTCGAAAGGCTTCTGCTGTTCGTGACAGGAATGGCCAATATCAGGGATGTCATACCGTTCCCAAGGACACCTAAGAACGCTGACTTTTAATCCTGGAGCCATGTTCATTATCGGGATAGCCGGAGGGTCGGGATCAGGGAAGACCACGGTTGTGAAAAAGATAACTGAAAACCTGAAAGAACAGGTAGTCGTCATACCGCAGGACTCCTATTACAAGGACTCGAGCCATCTTGCCTTGGAAGAGAGACAGAAACTTAATTTCGACCATCCGGAATCCATTGATTTTGACCTGCTCATAGAACAGTTAAACGAACTCAAGTCCGGCCGGAGCATAGAGCAGCCAGTCTATTCATACCTCACATGTTCACGTTCCAAGACCGAAACGGTAACGGTACGGCCGGCAAGCGTGATAATAGTGGAAGGAATACTGATTTTCACATGCAAGCGGCTTAGGGACCTTATGAACATACGGGTTTTCGTGGACGCGGACGATGACGACAGGCTCATGAGAGTCATTTCCCGCGACATACAGGAACGCGGAAAGACTGTAGAACAAGTGATAACCAGATATACAAAGACCGTAAAGCCGATGTACCTGCAATTCATAGAGCCGAGCAAAAGGTACGCCGACATCATAATCCCTCAAGGCGGACACAATAAAGTCGCGATAGACATACTGACCGCCACCATAGAAAAAGCCATCGCTTCCGAATCCGAATAATACGGCCATGTGGAAACCGAAGAAAGAAGATAAAGCAGGACTGTATCTGACAGTGATTGTCCACCTTGTGGTCATAATCACGCTGCTTTCGTGCAGGATAACCAGACTCACTGTGAAAGAAAACACTTTTGTCTTGGACTTCAGCAATCAGGAAGAAGCGGAAGAACTACGCCGCATAGAGGAATTCAAGGCCGACATCAGTGCCCAGCTCGATGAAATGATTGCCAACGCCTCGGCACCGCAGAACCGGACAAATATCCGCAACATAGCCGTGGATGCCAATGATACGCGCACGGGAGAACAGCTACGCGACGACCGCGGAGCCAATGATGTATATGACCAGGCAAGGGAGCTTCAAAGGAAACTGGATGCTTCAAGAAATGCCGCACTCGAAGAGCAGTTTGAAGAAAATGCAGTGGATTTGAGCGGCAAGGACGGGGAAAAAGATAAAAACAAAGAAAAGACAGTCTATAAAGGGCCATCCGTTGTATCTTACAGCTTAGATGGCAGAAAGGCCGTGGCTTTGGAAGTCCCGGCATACAAATGTATAGGAGGCGGAGATGTTTCCGTAGTCATTACGGTAAACCGTTCAGGCAGGGTAACGGATGCCGAAGTAATTCAGGAAGTTTCCGAACCGGATGAATGCCTGTGGAAATATGCGGTGCAGGCAGCAAAAAGGTCTATTTTCAAAGCCTCCGAATCAGCCCCCACGAAACAGACAGGAGAAATCGTCTACCGCTTCGTGGCACAATAAGCCTGCTTGTGAAGCAAGACATCATGAAATGCTTCCCGCCGTAGCCTTTCTGGCCGAAACTATCCTCCATACGAACAGAGCAAGGGCCGCAACCGTACCGGCCACGTATCCTATGACAGGATTCAAATCCAGGCCTCCGCTCGGATACGGGGCTATCAGGAAATAACTTACACAGACAAAAGTCAGGAATGTCGCCGGAATGGAAAGTATCAGATGGTTCTTCCCTGTCTTGACAAGATAAGCAGCCCCGGCCCATAACGTTGTCATGGCAAGAACCTGATTGCCGATACCAACATAATTCCATATAGTGGAAAACTCGACTTTGCACATGATATACGCCACTATGAAAACGGGGATTGCCACAATCAGCCTGTTGATTATCGGCTTCTGCCTGTATTTAAGCCCATCTGCCAGTGTAAGGCGGAGGCTTCTGAAAGCTGTATCGCCCGAAGTGATCGGACAGACTATCACTCCTATGATAGCTATCACCGCACCTACTTTCCCCAGCCATGAACGGCAGATAAGGTCCACGGCTATGGCAGGAGTCACTTTCGTAAGCGTCCCGTCAATCATAATGCCTTCGGTTGCAGCCGCGTTCAGTCCTTCAGGGCCGCCGAAATACGCCATCGCTGCCGATGCCCATATCATGGCGACTATGCCTTCGCAAATCATCGCCCCGTAAAACACAGGACGGCCGTAACGCTCATTCACAAGGCAGCGGGCGACCAAAGGGGACTGCGTGGAATGGAAGCCGGAAATCGCCCCGCATGAAATGACGATGAACAGCATAGGTACAAGCACATTGTTTTCCGGATCAGCATGATAGTTTTTCAATGTTCCCAAAGTAAGTTCCGTCATGGTTATATCCCCCGAAACGGCCTTGACAACCATCATCCCCCCTACTCCTACAGCCATAAAAAGCAAAGCCGCTCCCATATACGGATAAATGTTGCCTATTATCTTGTCTATCGGGAGCAAAGTGGCAAGCAGATAATAAACGAATACTATATACAGCCACACTTCCTTAGGCCAGGATGTAAGCGTGGCGAGCAAGTCTGCCGGGCCGACGACAAAAGAGACCCCCACAGCAAGCAGCATGAGGCTCACGAAAAACAGAAGTATCTTCTTCACCGTCTTGCCGAGATAATGCCCCACGATATCAGGAAGACTCATTCCATCGTGCCGCATTGACAGCATTCCTGAAAAATAATCATGGGCGGCACCCATGAATATGCAGCCCAACACTATCCACAGATAGGCAGCAGGACCGTACGCGGCACCGAGAATGGCTCCGAATATCGGACCCAGGCCTGCAATATTCAGGAACTGTATCACAAAAGCCTTCCACGGACGTATTTCCTTGTAATCCACACCGTCAGCCAGCTTCTGCACAGGTGTCTGCCTTGACGGGTCGGCCCCGAAATAACGTTCCACGAATTTCCCGTAAATGAAATATGCCGCCACGAGCAGCGCGATGGATATGATAAAAGTGAACATGCCTATATTTAATTAATGTTTCCCTGCATACTGTATCCGGGTACAAAAATACGCAGAAGCCGAGAGCAATGCAAATGAATTTGCATTGGCCTGTTTCGGGCGGAGGAGCCGGGAGGCCTCGGACTCACGGACACGACGGGCGGAACAGGCGGTGCAAGCCGTCAGGCTTGCATGGCCGAGGCGTGAACCGTATTTCTGCCGAAGGCAAACATCACAGAAGCCTCGACAATGCAAATGACTTTACATTGTCGGGGCGCAAAAACAGAATTTGCTGGAGCACCAGTCAGCTTGACACATCTAAATAAATCGCTAAATATCAAGTAATTACATTTCACATAAACAAATCAGGTTGCTCCAGCAGGTATATAATAACACCACTGCTGGAGCAACTCACCCCGCGTTATGTAACAGTAAAACACTGTAAAACAACACATTAGCAACAAATATCACTTACATTGATGCTCCGGCAAATTTTGTTTTTCACAATCCATGATACTATAATCGCCATCCGAGACGGAAGTTATATGAAAACCGCCGCGCCCGGGATGGCCTCCGTGGCACAGCGGCTGTATTTAATTATGGCTTCTAAAATTCGTTGCAAAGATAGCCTCTCTCCCGGCTGACCGCAATCGTAACAAATAAGTATTTTTCCGAAAAACCGTCACCATATATTACTATTTTAAACAACTTCTAAATCTGATTTGCCTTTACTGCATGGTCCTCCCCGCTTCGCGGGTCCCCTCCCTTTTCGGGAGCCAATGCCATGCGGTAAAGGCAAATCCGATCTAAAATTACAATATGTTATCTTGCAAGCCTCTTATACGAATCGAGTCTTATTTTCGCATATTCTTCAGTCTTTGCGAAGAGCTCTTCCGCTTCGGCAGGAAAAGCTTTCATGAGGGAAGCATAACGCACCTCTCCCTTGATAAACGACTGGAATTTGCTCCAATCCGGTTCCTTGCTGTCAAGGGTGAACGGATTCTTGCCCTGGGCGGTCAATTCAGGATTGTACCTGTAAAGATGCCAGTATCCGCATTCCACCGCCGCCTTTTCCTCTGCCTGGCTCTTGCCCATGCCGGCTTTCAGACCGTGATTGATACATGGAGCATATGCGATGATCAAAGAAGGCCCGTTGTATGCCTCGGCTTCTTTCAGGACTGAAAGGAACTGGGCCTGATTGGCACCCATGGCCACCTGGGCCACATATACGTAACCGTAACTCATGGCCATCATGCCGAGATCTTTCTTTCTTACGCGTTTGCCGGCAGAAGCGAACTTGGCCACGGCACCTGCCGGAGTAGCTTTGGAAGACTGTCCCCCGGTGTTGGAATACACTTCCGTGTCAAGCACGAGTATGTTCACATTTTCTCCGGAAGCAAGCACATGGTCGAGACCGCCGTATCCTATATCGTATGCCCAGCCGTCGCCTCCTATGATCCATTGAGAACGCGCCGGAATGAAATGCTCGTATTCAAGAATCCTGCGGCAGACATCGCAACCGCATTCCTTCATCATAGGGACAAGCCTGTCCGCCACGGAACGTGTCACCTTGCGGTCATCCTTGTTTTCAAGCCATTCGGTGAACAAAGACTTCATCTCCTCCGGGCAGCAATCGCACGCAAGACCTTCCTTCATGAGTTTTGCGACATAATTCCTCACACAGTCCGAACCGATTTTCATTCCGAGGCCGAATTCGGCATTGTCCTCGAACAATGAATTGGCCCAAGCAGGACCGTGGCCGTCCGCATTCGTGCAATACGGAGATGACGGGAACGAAGCGCTGTATATGGAAGAACAGCCGGTCGCATTGGCAACCATCATGCTTTCGCCGAAAAGCTGTGAAATCGCTTTCACATATGGGGTCTCGCCGCATCCTGCACACGCACCGGAAAATTCGAACAGAGGCTGGGCGAATTGTGAAGACTTGACATTCTGTTCCTTAGGAATGACATTGTCCTTATAGCCCACCACACTGTGCAGATAATCGAATGATTTCTGCTGCTCTATCTGTGTCTCGAATACCGACATGACAAGGGCTTTTTCCTTGGCAGGACATACGTCGGCGCAATTGCCGCATCCCGTACAATCCATCGGAGAAACCTGCATCGTGAAGAAGTAATCCTTCAGCTGGGCCTTTCCTGCGGCTTTCTTTACAGAAGCAGGAGCCTTTGCCGCCTCATCGGCAGTCATGATAAACGGACGTATGGCAGCGTGAGGACACACGTATGAACACATATTGCACTGGATACAATTGTCCGGCATCCATGAAGGGACTTTCACTGCCACGCCCCTCTTTTCGTATGCCGCCGTGCCTGAAGGAATCGTCCCATCGACACCGTCCCCGGCAAAAGCGCTTACAGGAATCCTGTTGCCTTCCTGAGCGTTGCATATATCCGCTATGTTCTTGACAAAATCGGAAGCAAGGCGGCTTTCATTAGGATTGACGAATTTGTCTGAAACTATATTTTTCCATGATTCCGGAATCTCCACCTTCACAAACTCTCCGCCACGGTCTACGGCAGCGTAATTCATCTTCACCACCTGCTCGCCTTTCTTTCCGTAACTCTTGTCAATCGCCTGCTTCATGTATTTTACGGCATCCTCGTATGGAATAATGCCTGTAATCTTGAAAAATGCGGACTGCAATATCGTATTTGTACGTCCGCCCAGACCGATCTCGGCAGCTATCTGAGTCGCATTTATAATATATAAGGTTATATTTTTCCTTGCGATAGTCGCCTTCACATTGTCCGGAATCCTTTCAAGTGTCTCTTCGACAGGCCAAAGGCTGTTAAGCAAGAATGTTCCGTTCGGCTTGATCCCGCTCAGGACATCGTATTTTTTCAGGTAAGAAGGCACATGGCACGCCACGAAATCCGGAGTGGAAACGAGGTAAGGAGCCTTTATCGGAGAATCCCCGAAACGAAGGTGGGAGCATGTATAACCGCCGGATTTTTTCGAATCATAATCGAAATATCCCTGGCAGAATTTCGAAGTATGGTTACCTATAATCTTGATAGTGTTCTTGTTGGCTCCGACCGTACCGTCCGAACCGAGCCCGTAGAACTTACATTCGGTTGTCCCTTGTTTTACAATGCTTATCTCTTCTTTAAGAGGAAGCGACTTGAAAGTCACGTCATCCACAATACCTACCGTGAAACCGTTCTTAGGTTCAGCCATTTCGAGATTGTCATACACTGCAACGATCTGTGCCGGGCTCGTATCTTTTGAAGACAGCCCGTAACGGCCGCCGATGATGAGAGGAGCGTTTTCCTTGCCTTCGAAAAGCGCCTTGATGTCCATGTACAACGGTTCTCCAAGCGCACCCGGCTCTTTGGAACGGTCGAGCACAGCTATTCTTCTGACGGACTTCGGAAGCACCTTCAGGAAATATTTTTCCGAAAACGGACGGTACAGCCTTACGGTCACGAGCCCGTACTTCTTGCCATGGGCGTTCAGATAGTCAATGGTTCCCTTTATCGTCTCGCATACGGACCCCATCGCTATTATGATATTTTCAGCCTCCGCATCACCGTAATATTCAAACGGCCTGTACTCGCGTCCTGTCTCCTCGCTTATTTCACCCATATAGCGGGCTACTATGTCCGGAAGGGCGTCATAGTACGGATTGGAAGCCTCACATGCCTGGAAATATACGTCAGGGTTCTGTGCGGTTCCCCTTATTACTGGCGCATCCGGGTTGAGGGCGCGCTCGCGGAACGCGGCAAGCGACTTGTCGCTCAACATAGAACGCAGGGCGTCCTCGTCTATGAGTTCTATCTTCTGTATTTCGTGCGAAGTCCTGAAGCCATCGAAGAAATGCACGAAAGGCACCCTCGATTTGATTGTGGACAGATGCGCCACGGCAGCCATGTCCAGGGCTTCCTGGACGCTTGCCGAAGCCAGCATTGCGAATCCGGTCTGCCTTACCGCCATCACGTCCTGATGGTCACCGAAAATTGAAAGGGCCTGTTTCGCAAGGCTGCGTGCCGATACATGGAACACGCAAGGCAACAATTCGCCCGCAATTTTGTACATATTGGGGATCATCAGCAACAAGCCTTGTGAAGCCGTAAAAGTAGTTGTAAGCGTACCTGCCTGCAAAGACCCGTGTACAGCTCCTGCCGCGCCCGCTTCGCTCTGCATCTCGGTTACCTTCACAACTTCGCCGAAAAGGTTCTTTTTGCCGGCAGCCGCCCATTCGTCAACATATTCCGCCATTGTAGACGACGGAGTGATAGGGTAAATAGCGGCATGCTCGCTGAAAAGGTAGGCGATGTGCGCTGCTGCATAATTACCGTCACATGTAATGAATTTTTTCTCTTTAGCCATAATTTGATTTTAAGTACACTTTTTATTATGAAAATTGCAAATCGCATCCGCGATATACAAAACTCATGCTATCGATATTGCATTGGCGCCAGGGATAATCTTCTTGACCAATCCCTGAAGTACCGTGCCTGGGCCGAGCTCTATGAATTCGTCCGCTCCGTCGGCCGCCATGTTCTTGACTGTCTGCGTCCACCTTACAGGAGAAGTAAGTTGTGAAAGAAGATTGGCCTTTATCACGGCCGGATCCCTGCTCGGCTGTGCATTAACATTCTGATATATAGGACATACAGGCGATGAGATGTCCGTCTTTTCTATTGCCTGTGCCAACTCGGCCCTTGCAGGCTCCATGAGCGGGGAATGGAACGCCCCTCCCACTGCAAGCATGACGGCCCTTTTCGCGCCGGCGGCCTTGAGTTTGTCGCATGCCCTTTGTACCGCTTCAATATCACCTGAAATGACGACCTGCCCGTCACAGTTATAATTGGCCGGAACTACCACGCCGTCAGTCTCTTCCTTGCAGATATCCTCTATTTTGGAACTGTCAAGCCCGAGTATGGCGGCCATAGTGGAAGGTTTTATCTCGCACGCCTTCTGCATTGCCGATGCCCGTATCGCTACCAGTCGCAATCCGTCCTCGAATGAAAGTGCCCCGGCGGCGGTAAGGGCGGAAAACTCTCCCAAAGAGTGTCCGGCCACCATGTCCGGATTGAAGCCTCCTTCATAGCCATTTATGACATCACCGTCTTTCAGGCAGCTTGCAAGAAGGACGGAATGCACGAAAATGGCCGGTTGTGTAACTCTGGTCGCCTTCAATTCCTCGGCTGTACCCGAAAACATCACATCGGTAATATTAAAACCTAAAATCTCATTTGCACGTTCGAATAATTCTCTGGCCCTGGCATTCCCGTCATAAAGGGACTTGCCCATCCCAGTAAACTGAGAGCCTTGGCCGGGAAAAACATACGCTTTCATAACTTCTTTATATTAATTAAGCTGTTAATAAATTCCGGCGCAAAGATAATACTATTTTATCTTTATTTGCTATCTTTGCAGTCCCAAACCGCTCCCGTAGTTTAATGGATAGAATTGAAGATTCCGGTTCTTTAGGTTGGGGTTCGATTCCCCACGGGAGTACTCAAAAAGCCTGCTAATCGATTGATTAACAGGCTTTATTGTTTTTAAAAGTAGCAAATACGTAGCAAAAAACGACAACACCCCCCCTATTTTTGCGCCTTTTGCAGCCATTCCAAACGCTCGCTTACGAGACGTTCAATAAGGCCGATTGCCTCGCCCATGCTGTGCGCCTGCGTGCTTAGCGACTTGTCCGCGCTTTCAAGGCTCTTGCGCATGGATTCATAACAAAGTTTGTAAGCGTTGAGGGCTTTCTCCGATTCCTTTGCCCTGCCTTGCCAATAGTCCGCGCATTCCCGCAATGCTTCCTTTTCAGCCCTTGCGGCCTTTAGCTGCCTTTTGAGTTTCCCGACCCATGCCGGGTAATTGATGCTTGATTTCATGTTGATTTAGGATAAAAACAAATGCCCCCTGTTTAGGTGTCCTCGGTTCAACAAGAAACCGTGCGGGCGTTTCCGCTGCCGCCACCTTGCAAAGGGCAAATATGTTGCATTACGGGCAAATGCCCGCTTGTTGATTTAGGATGCCGCAAAGATAGGAAAGTTTCACGACAAACAGAGCCGGAAATAACACACTTGCGCATAACATTTGTTATTTTTGTTATCGCACCCCGCCGGGCTTCACCCGGAACGGAAACCCCCGCTTTTTTTTATTGCACGACATTTCCGGCATTATGCCCGTTAAGAAGAAATGCAAAATACCCCGTTTTTACCCCATAATAGCCCGTATTTTTAAATAGAATACAAAAGTAATAGGGGAATGCGTTTTGAGGGATAAAATTAAAAATACGGGCTTATTTTGGCGGTTTACGAGATGCGGCAAAAAAGGCGGCACAATCCGGCCGCCTTTCTGTTCGTTAGCAAAATTCCCCTTATTCCAGCCCCAACGATTCCCGGGCTTCATCCAAAAGGTTTTCCGCTTCTACCAAAATGTCCTCCAATTCCCCTGCGGACATTCCGTCTAATGCATCTTGGAGCTTTGCCGCCGCAAACTCCATGCATGTTACTACGTTTTTTAAATCCATGGATTATTTTTTTTAATGCCGCCTTACTGCTTCCGGCCTTGCGGCGCAAATAAAGGAAAAAATCAGAAAACAAAATATTTCAATCAGCAAATTTATATCAACATTTTGCCCGGTGTGTAACTTGTAACAAATTTTGTATACAAGTTACACCCTATGCCGATTTTTTGCGCGACCGTCCTCTATTGAGTTTCAAGCACTCTTTTTTATTCAAACTTCTTTCTTATGGCAACCGTAAATGTAACAAATTTTGTATACAACTTACACGTTATTACGGCACGCCTGCGGACGCGTTTATGCGCGGCATAGGAATCGCGTGCGCACGTGAGGAAATTCTCACTTTGCGGCATCCCTCACTTTCCCGTCAAGCTCTTTTATGAGTTCATCGGGAACGCCCGCCCCGGCCTTGGCCGCTATGTCCTGCAACTTCCTTTTAAGCCGCGCCCGGCTCATCCTGTCCGGCAACTTGCCCGACCTTTCCACGGCTTCAATAAGCCCGGAGATTTCCTCCGTATCCATTCTGTTTAATGCGACCCCGGCAATCCATTCAAAAACGCCGGAAACCGTACTTTTTACGTTTTCCATGTCGTACCCTGTTTTGTTCGTCTTTGATATTGAAAAATAATTGTCCCGCCATAGATCCACCATGTGGCGGTAAAACCGTCCATCGCACAGCGTGGCCGCCGTCACCTCCCGCGCCTTGGCCTGCTGTGCCACGCGCTTGCAAAACCTCAACTCGTAGCGCAAAAGGTTTGAGGATTCAAGCCCGGCGGGTATCGCCATGCCGCTCGTCCGGGCTTCATCCCCCTTGTTGTAGAACGCAAGTACCTTGGTTTGCTCTTTCCCCTTGTTGAGGTAATACAGCGCACCCGACTCAAATACGCCCCGCCGCATCCTCGGCACGTCCCCCAGCCTTTGCAGGTAGTAAGGAACGGGGCGCGACACTTCAAGCGTGCGGCCAAACTCCAACCGCGTTACCTTGGCTTCATTCATACGCAAGTGCAAGGCATCGGACAGCTTGGCCACGGCATCCGCCGCCCCGCGCAAGTCCATGGGGGTAATGTTTTCCCCGTGCAGGAACTTGGCAAGGCTGCCGGAGACCTCAACGCCAAAGGAATTTTGCGACACTTTCAAGCCGCCACAGCTCCCGTAAGTGTGCATTTCCCCCGTTGAGGTGTCCGCAAGCTCCCTCGCCGATTCCAAATGCCGCCCCACGTCCTGCATGCCCCACGTGCGCGGCATCCATAGCCTTACATTGTCGTACATAAAGCCCGGGCATTGAGGCTTACAACACGCCCGCGGCCTTGTCCCTCAACGACTTGAAGTCAAGGCCGCCACGTTTCAGCCGCTCACAGTGCGCCGCCGCCATTGAACGCGCCCCGGCAAGCACCGCCATTTCAATGCTTGACGGCCTCGCCGCGCCGTCCGGCCAATGCACAAGGAACAAATAAGCATCGTCCTTGTACTCGTAGAACGGGTTGCGCCTTGGATTCTTGCCGCCGTAAGTTTCCGCCCCGTTGGCATAGCCGTAAGCATAGCCGCGCAAGCAACCGTTTACAATGTCCCCGTGAAGCCCCGTGAAGTTGAGGTTGCCCGCCGCCTGCAAGCGCATCGCCGGGGCGTTGGCCTTTGTCACCCCGCTTTCCTTGGCCGGGAGCAGGTACATGGAAATTTTCCCGTCCTTGCCCCTCAAATGCTCCATAGGCGGATAATACCCGGCTTCCTCCGATACTGAATATTTGGAGCATTTATTGCCGCCCGTAGTGTCTACAAGGCGGCAATAATATCGTATTATCGGGGTCATAGCGCACCCCCTTTCTTCTTTGCGCAATATGTCTGCGCCCGCGCTTCCAGTTCGTCAGCTGTCGCGACCCGGTTTTGCTGCAACCACTCCTCAACCTCCTTGCGGTTGAAATAGCACATCTTGCCGTTGGGCTTGTAGTGCGGTATCTCGTGCCGCATCGTCAATTTGTAAACATAGCTGCGCGACATGCCAATATACCGCGCAACCTCGTCACTCGTCAATACTTCCTTGGTATTGAGGGAAACCACTGCCGCGACCTTGGCGGCAAGTTCGTCAATAGAAAAATTGAAAATTTCTTTTGCCATGATATTAAGTTTCCCCTAAATATCAAAACCAAAGGAAGTGTTAATTTTTTCCCGTGAAAATCACTAAAAAATGAGAAACAAAAAGCCCCGCGCAACTTGTGCAACGGGGTTATATTATTGATTGATAATTATTTATATCTACAATAAAATTTGTTGAAAATTTTATTATTTCTCTTTGGCCTGCTCCTGTCCGTCCGGGCGTTTCCTGTGCAGGCTCTCAATGGCCGCCCGTTTAAGGCTGTCCACGGCACGCGTGTACTTTTCCGTCTCAGCAATTCCGCTATGCCCCAAAAGGGATGCAACCGTTTTTATATTTGCCCCCTCGTTAAGGATATTGACCGCAAAAGAATGGCGGGCGCAATGCCATGTTATGTGCTTGTCTATCCCCGCATTTTCCACCCAATGCCGCAAGGCTTTTAAACACATCGTATTGGACGGCAAAGGGAATATAAGGCCATCCCTGTCCCCGCCTGCGGGTTGTCCGATTAACTCCAAAAGCTCATCATTTAACGGGATTGTCACGCCGCTGTTTACTGAATGCCCCTTTGTCTTGGACTGCTCAAAGCATAGAAGCCTGTTGGCATAATCCACGTTTTTATACGTCAAGGCCTTTACATCGCAATACCTCAACCCGGCATAACAGCAGAAAAGGAAAGCACGCCGGACATTGGGGTTCTCGTTCCGGCAATGGGTTGCGGCAAGCGTTTCTATTTCCTCAACCGATAGCACGTCCTTTCTTAAAGCCTTGTCATCGGCCTTTACCACTATGCCCTCGCACGGGTTCTTTGGCATTACGCCCTGTCTTACCGCGTGCAAAACGACTTTCTTAAAGCGGGCGTATATGGTTTTTGCGCCGTCCCCCCTGCTACGGCCTTTGAGGTACTCCGTAAAGGCCAAAACCATTTCCCGCGTGACCCGCTCCGGCTTTATGGAGTTTTGGTAATTGCAATATGCCGGGGTGTCCCTCAAAAAGTCTTTGAAACGCCGCAAAGCCATTTGCAGCATCCTAATGTCTTTCTTTGTGTAGTTGTCCATGTAGGATTGGAAATAGTCAAGGAAATTTATTACACGGTCTTTCCCCAACCGATAGCCCAACATGCTTTCCTTTAACTCCTGCTCCCTTTCATAGCGTATCTTTTTGGCAAGCTCCAAGGTTTCCCGGTTCTGCTCCCGTTCCTTTGCCGTGCGCGGCGCCGTCCACAAATACAGCTTCAAACTTTCCCGCTTCCTGTCCACCTTTACGACCGCCTTGCCCGTACGCTCGCTGACATCCTTTTTGTAACCCAAATAATAATCCAAAAACAGGCTCTCCCGACCGTCAGAAAGCAGCCGCGCCCCTAATTTTGGGTTGTCCGCTTCATTGCTCGGGAACATATACGTGTTATCCGCCCTCAAATCTTTTCTTACAGACATAGCAAATATTGAAAATACCCTATTAATTTTATCTTTGTATTCCTTTGAATGCAAATATAATACTTTAATTTTTCCACGTAGCAAATACGTAGCAAAAAGTAGCAAAACATAGTCTTTTTTATGCAATCAAAAGAAAATAGCTATATTTGCAAAGTATTGATTTTATGGCATTTAATTTCTTTTGATTTCCTCTAAAAAGTATATTGCGTACCCCACGGGAGTACTCAAAAAGCCTGCTAATCGATTGATTAACAGGCTTTTTTATTATTTACATCGCGTACACTTCCTGTACTTCCGTGTACCCCCTGTATTGAGGGGCATACAAGGAAACCGCCTCTATGTTTCCAGCCGAGAAAAACCCCGGAACGGAGACAAAAAACTCCTCGGTAATCTCCGAAACGCCATCTGGCAGATAATCTATATAGTAATCAGTATGGCTTTCCCGTATATCCCTGTAAGAAGCGAAAGACGTCCGCCACGAATACGCATAACCGGAACGTATATCGGATGCGGTAAAGCAAGCCGGCCTCATCGCTATCAAACGCACGAATGAGCGTGCTTCATCATTGTCAATGATATATTTGCAGACTATTACATCTCCCTTTTCCAAAACGCTCCCTTCATCCAAAGGCTCTAAGGAAGATGATGCAAGAGGACGTTTGTAAAACTCCCGCCTTACAGTCATTCCATTAAATGCGTCATCGAGTTCCTCTATCCTGGTCTGCCATATCTTCGAAACCGAAACTATCTTCAGATTGCCTCCGTCAGAGGCCTGGATCCGCAGTATACCGTCATCGCCGGCCATCGAAGCCAGACCGGAAGCATCCGTCACCGCATGATACGCCTTGGGCGGGAAATCCCCCGACGAACGCGAAACGAGTGCCGCGACGGCCACGGCAGTCCTTATCCCGTCACCCCAGTCCGTCCCCTCTTTGAGAGACAGCAGATGCCTTTCCGTTCCCGACAACAACGCCGATATTTTTCCCGAGTCGCCTTTCCTGCCTTCGAAACCGGATGAAGCAAGACTGTCGAAAAACATCAGGGCCGACGCATTGACATAAATCTCACTGTCAAATATTCCATAGAGCCTTACCGCACCCGATCCGAAGCAAAGATTGCCCCAACGGTCAGCGGATGCATGTTCATACAGCGACGCGACAATATCGGACATCCTGCGGGATTCCGCATAACGGTCACCGTTCAGCAGGATCCTCGCATATTTTATCTTGGAAGGCACATCCGCCTCCGACGCCCTTTTTGCAATCAGTTTCTCGCATTTGTCATAATACTTCGCGGCCGTTCCGGACAAAGCCACGGAATTACGGTAAAACGATCTTACAAACATATAGTCATGCACGAAATAATCAGTATCGAAAATGCATGACGAATATTTTCTCCAGCCCAATGAGTCCGAAATCCCCTTCATGTATGAAGAGAATCTCCCGTCGAGATATTCTACCGCATCAGTTATGTATTCCGACTCTTCCCCCGAATGAACGATACCGAAATCCTCCGCCACGGCATACCTTTCAAGAAGCATCAGTGTCATGTAATCAGACGGCTTGCCGCCGGGGAACCATGAAAACGCCCCGTTCGAATACCGGAATCCCTGTATCCTGTAAACCGCCTCGTCCGCAAAACGCCCTCTCCAGAAAGGAGACAACAATGAATCCAATGAGGCCATACGTCCGTTCTGCCGCGACATGTACTTATGCCAAGGAGTATTCTCGTATCCGGAAATATCCTCAGGTCCCATCGATGCGATATAATCCCCCATCCCCGGCATTCTATCGAGCAGTTTTTCCGAAATTTTCAGAGTTATCAAGGCATTCAGCCAGTCCGACAAAGAATTGGCGGCAGGCTCCAACACAAGCGGGATGGCTTCTACGGCCGCCGACAGCGGAGTGGAGACATCCACCCGGTACAGCGGTCCTCCATCAGAACCGCCGCATGATTGCATCCCGGAAGAATCGGCCTCATTCAAAAAACAGTTTATGTCCAATGCCAACCCTCCGTCCTTGCCCGAAATGGCGGATACCGAATTGACCGCGACAATATCGGAGGACACGACAGGAACGACATGTTCCTCCGCATCACTTACTTTAGTCTCATTTTCGCCGACAAAGGCAAAACGGAGCCTGTACTGCGATATCCCGCCATCCACTTCCGGCAGACGGACATCCTGCAACATGGTTTTTCCGGCATCCACAAGGACAGGGGAACTCCGCCATACAAAGACAGGGACACCGCCATCCGGAATATCAGTACTGCAGGAAGCATTCCCTCCGGAAGACGACACATCCCGGGAAGCATCGTACATCTCCACCACGAAACGGCCGAAAGCCGGCAAATCCATATCGTTTTTAACTGTCAGCGCAAGGACAGGCCTGTCCTTTTCGCGCAAGAATCCCGGGACCGAAGCGGAAACCATCAACTCCCTTTTCACTACCACTTCATCCCTCGCCATCGCATTTCTCAACGATTTATCATAGGCCATAATCTGAATGATGAACGTAGACAGACGGGCCGAGGTCTCATATCCGACTTCAAGACGGCCTTCCCCGTCAGGTCTAAGATGAGGATAAAATGCGAGTGTGGATGAAAAATCCTTTCTCAATATGTCTTCCGGGATATAGCCTGCCCGGTCATCGGAAGCATTGCCGACCGCAAGCCTGTCAGCCGCTTCCTCAACCACGGCGGCATCACGTACTGCTGGAGAAGCCGCTGCCGACTTCATGACAGCATTCATCGTCGCCCCGTAATTACGGTAATAGCCGCTCCCCCCGAAATAAGCCGAAGGATACGGTATGTATGCCCGTCTTAACGCAGTCTGGGGCGCGAAATAATAATAATTAGAGATTATATCCTCGGTTCCTTTATCGAAAATATCCACAAGCACTTCCGCATCAGGCACATCAGGGAAGACAATGGTAAAATGTTCCGTTTCCCCGGAAGATGTCACCTTCCGCAACGAAGAGATCTCCATGTCGAGAGTATAATCCGTCTTCCGCGCAATATCCGTCCTGAAAATCCTTGCTTCGCCGTCTTTGACAACATACAGCGAGCGCATCAGATCCCTTCCGGGATAAAATGCCGACACGCTGTCCTTTACATGATGGATCCCCGGAGACAGCACATCATGACATACCTCAAGCAGTTCGCCGGTGCCGGAATCATAGTATTCGCCCAGAATCCACAGGCTGTCCCTGCCGCCCATGATGTATTCTCCTGACGGACGCGGGACAAAAACGTATGCCACTTCCATGTCGGGATAAGCGGAAGTCCCGCCGTCCAGCAAAATGAATCTTCTTGACACGCTGCGCTTCATCCCTTTTATCTCCAATGAGAAAAACATTTCATATTCTCCCTGTCCTAACTGCCCTTTATCCACGGTTATGGTCCCTCCCGTCAATGCAGTCCCGCGCAATACCCGGTGCTTCATCCCATTGGCATCCACGCGGAAAACCGAATAACCGCAAGGCAACCCGGCCAAGGCGGCCCCGTCCCTGTTTTCCGCCGTCGCTACGAACGACAGGCTGTCCGCTCCGACAGAATAAAAATTCCCGTCTCCCGACACTGTAAGACAATCTGTATCGAGCGACAATCCGGCACCGTACTCGTCGGTCATCAGCACCTTGCCGAATTCGAGAGACTCCCCGTCAGGCAAAGTAGCCACGGCATTCACCGACATATAGCCGCCTGTCATGACAACAGGGATTGAAAAACTCCCGTCGTCCCCGGTAAAGGTTTTTCCTGAAAATCCATCGTAATTCCACCTGTCCTCAACCGTATATGCAATCTTTACCCCTTCCGCGTCATATCCCCGGTAGCTCTTTACATATCCGGTCAGAACAACCGTGTCGTCATATCTGAAAACACTGTCCACCCTGTTGAAACCGGCCGTAAAGGTCGGCGGTTCCGCATTTTCCACACGGAAATATTCCATGCCGCCATTTGCCGCGCGTATACTGAAAATGCCGTTCATCCCTCCGTCAGGAATATCGAAACCGCCCGAAACCGAGCCGAAATCATTCGTTGTCCCGGAGAGACTGTCTATCTTCCTCCCGTCCGCTCCATACAGGAATACCGATACCGTCTTGCCTTCCTCTGTTTCAAGGGACCTGCCGTCCGACCGATAGGCTACATACTTGAACTGTACCCTCTCCCCCGGTCTGAAAAGTTTCCTGTCCAGGAAAAACTTCCCATATGAAGCATCAGTCTGTCTGTTTCCCGTAGTATAATGCGGTTTCCCGGGATAAACCGGGATTTCGGGAGAACGTTTTCCGTCCGGAGACACGAAGCGCAGGCGCGCATAGCAGTCTATCTCCACAGGAAGAGGGGTAAAACCGTCAAAATCCATAACCGCCGAAAACGGCTCGCGTTCCTTGTCGTCAAAATTCATAGTAAATCCCGCCTGTCTTACAGGTTCCCCCGTTCTGGCGTCCGTAAGATAAAACTCCGTCGAACCGTCCGTGCCAGTGCGCGTGGACACGGCATAAGAGGAAATGTCGAGATAACGCCGTGCGTCAGGCCGTCCGTCATCCGTGTCATCGTCAAGTATGTCATACCTTATATAATAATCCCCGTCCTCAAGCTCCGGCAACGTAAATACGGACACCGTATCCGCGACACCGAAACTTCTTTCTCCGGGGCAATGCACAGTTTCGTCAAAAACAGTTTCCGCGCCTCTCTCAAGCCTTACAGACACGTCGCTGCAGTTCTTCAAGGCCAGCACGATTTCCGTCTCCGAAGGATAAGGCGGATATTCAGTAAGATCCGACAATGATTTCTCCCTGAATTTTTCCATACTGGCCTCAATATACCCGACCTCGTGTTCTATCAAATTCCGTTCATAATCGGCAAGACCCTTATCCGCCAGTTTTCCCCCGGCCCAGTGTATAGTCCGCCGCAAGACCGAATCGGCGGCAAGACACTCTTTCTCAGTCTCGGGATAAATATAGGTAAGCAGATATGCAATGCGTGAAAGCGGAAGGATTTTCGCGGCATTGTCCCCGCAGCTGTCCGCGATTTCACGGCATTTCTCAATCATCATCCTGTCCTTGGTTTTCCAGTAAGCATGTGCAGTTTCCCTGTCCGCCTTCATAATCATGGCGGAAACAAGGTTTATCATATACTCGTCACCGGCACCGGCACAATATTCCACCAGCCCGTCTACATAACGCTCCGGCACCTCGTCACCGTCGGCGCCGTAAACGACTATATAGGAACGCAGGAAAAATTCATAATCATCAATATAATGAAAATCTCCGCCATTTCCGAGGTGCATGACATAGGCCATGTCTTCCGTGACATAGTGTTTTCCGGACAGATCCTCCCTGTACTTTCCGAGAAACGACTCCAAAGAATCGGCACCGCGCCCCGGGTCCTCACCCAACATACGCAAGTACATCAGCATCTTCATCTGGACCGGAGACAGGCCGTCTATTACTTCATACACATAGTCAAGCCTTTCGCGCTTGTCATTAAAATCATACCCGGCCTTTCCCACATATTCGTCGAAGGCATAAGACAGATCAAGGCAGGCATTCGAAGAAGCCGCCTTGTCCATTATCCTTATCAGAATCTTTTCCTGTGTCTTCGGAAGATCCTTCTGTCCGGCCTTTTCATACTCGGCCCATTCTTTTCTGAACTTTACCCTTTTGTCATCATACCGGTTATTGTCCGCAAATACGGTCGCGGCGGACATAAACAGGATTACCGCCAGACACAATATATTTTTCATAAACATAAAACTAATTGCCTACCTCGTTTAAAAATTTTATCCTTACAAGGCGTACCTCCTCCTCGGTAAAATCCGGCCCCAGTTCTTTCAGAGCGTCGGCTATCGAATCCGATTCCGCCTCTTCCTTGAAATAATCGTAAATCTCATCCACCTTGTCTTCATCCACTTCCTGCTCTATATAATAATCTATGTCGAGCCTGGTTCCCGCATAGACTATCGACTCTATCTTGTCCAGGAGCTCGTCCATGTCTATGTCCAGAGCTTCGGCTATGTCATCGAAACTGTGCCTGTGGTCGATGCAGTTTACAATACGTTGCTTGTACGACCTGTTGGGCGGGGACTTCAACACGAAATCGTCAGGAGGAACGATGTCGTTCTCCTCTATGTAACGGCTTATCAGTTCCATGAACTCTTTACCGAACTTCTTCGCCTTGCCTTCCCCCACATTCTGGCAATGCGTAAGCCCGTCTATGGTGGTAGGATACAATATAGTCATGTCCTCCAGCGCCGCATCGGTAAAAATCACCCACGGCTGCAATTTCAGACGTCTCGCCATGGAAGAACGCAGGTCCTTCAGCATTGCGAGCAGGGTTTCGTCCCCGCCGCCTCCGCCGCCAGACTTTACTGCAGAGGACATGATCTCGTCATCGTCGTCGTCATCGTC
>JADIME010000047.1 GCA_017694935.1 Candidatus Merdivivens pullistercoris | reverse complement strand
CAATTTTGCCGATATAATGGGCGTATCCAAAGCCACTATTCAAAAATGGGAGGCAAATGGGACTTTTGTGCCGACGACAGACGATAAAGGAAACAAGTTTTTTTATGTCAACGATTTAATGCTTGTTCCTGAAATAAAAGAAATGATGGATTCCAACTGGGAAAATGAATTACAGACCAGGCCTTTACGTCAATATACCTCTGTTGAGCTTTTTGCCGGAGCCGGAGGTCTCGCTTTGGGACTTGAGATGGCAGGATTCAAACATGTACTGCTAAATGAAATAGACCATAACGCATGCATGACATTAAAAAGCAACCGTTCTGAATGGAATGTAATCGAACAGGATATCAGGACACTATCATTCAAAGATATGAGAGGCAATATAGATTTCCTGTCTGGAGGGTTCCCATGTCAAGCATTTTCGTATGCCGGGAAACAAGGTGGATTCAACGACACTAGAGGGACTTTGTTTTTTGAACTTGCCCGCTCAGTGGATGAAATCCGCCCGAAAGTGTTCATGTGTGAAAACGTAAAAGGACTATTGGCTCATGATAAAGGGAAAACTCTTAATACCATTAAAAACGTGATTTCCGAATTAGGATATACCCTGATAGAACCCCGAATCCTAAAAGCCATCCTTTATAAAGTTCCACAAAAAAGGGAACGTCTCATATTAATTGCCGTACGAAATGATTTAGCCGATAAGGCGAATTTCAAATGGCCGGCACCATATCATCGTATAATGACACTCAGAGATGCTTTTTTTAAAGGCGAACTATATGATACGGATGTTCCTGAATCGCCAGGGCAAAAATACCCGGAAAAAAAACAAAAGGTAATGGAACTTGTGCCTATGGGAGGCTATTGGAAAGATCTTCCCGTTGAAATTCAAAAAGAATACATGAGAGGCAGTTTCATGCTCGAAGGAGGCAAGACAGGAATGGCACGAAGGTTATCATTAAACGAACCCAGTTTGACATTGACATGCGCACCTGCACAAAAGCAGACTGAGAGATGCCACCCGACAGAAACCAGGCCTCTAACCATACGCGAATATGCCAGGATACAGACATTCCCAGACGACTGGCAATTTTCAGGTTCACTATCGTCCCAATATAAACAAATCGGGAATGCAGTTCCTGTAAACCTCGCTTATGCCATAGGACGTTCGCTAATACGATTTCTTAACGACATTGAAACTTCTATCTGAACCTTTCCAGATACGAGCTGTTTATCAGATATTCCATCTCAAGCAGGGTCTGACGGCGGACTGAAGGCTTCAACTGGCATTCCCAGATAGTCATGACTTTCCACCCCATCTTCTTAAGGGCAGCCTTGTTGCGTTCGTCGCGCTCACGGTTGCGGCCGATCTTACGCTCCCAGAACTCCACATTTGAATGCGGCATATGGCTGTCCACAGAATGCCCGTGCCAGAAACAGCCGTGGATGAAGATGACTATGCCGTATTTTCTTAAAACGATGTCGGGAGTTCCGGGCAGCCGCTTTACATTTTTAAGGTACCTGTAACCCCGCGAATACAGATACCGGCGCACAATCAATTCGGGCTTTGTATCCTTGCTGCGGATACGCGCCATGACCGCGGAACGCTTTTCCTTATCCCAGATATCCATTTCAACCTCAGACTATATCGGCCGCGACCGCCCCCGTGGCCTTAATCAGATCAGAAGGGGCCAGCTTCATCTGCAGGCCGCGCACACCAGCACTGACAAAAACATAATCGAAAGCAAGCACGTCAGAAGATATGAATACCGGGTAAGGCTTTTTCATGCCTACGGGAGAGCATCCGCCACGGATATAGCCTGTAAGCCCTAAAAGTTCCCTGACATGCACGGTGGCCGCGCTTTTGTTCCCTGAAACCTTGGCTGCCTTTTTCAGATCGACCTCGGCTTCCCCGGGAACCACGCACACGAATATGCCGTTACGGTCTCCGCGCAGAACTATGGTCTTATACACCCGGCAGACATCTTCACCGAGAACGGACGCGACATGCACGGCGGACAAATCCGTTTCATCTACCTGATAAGGAATAAGTTCGTATTTTACCCCGGCCTTATCCAAAAGGCGGGCTGCATTGGTTTTATTAATTTTCATCGGCAACATTTATCCAGTCACAAAAATATTGATTATTTTAGCAGTTTAAAAATATTGACGATGGAACATATCAAAATTTTCGACAAAACATTCAAGCCCTACATCCGCCACGATGAAATCATGGAGGCGATAGACAAGGTGGCCGAGAAGATAAACAACGATTTCAGGAACTCGTCCGAAACACCTGTAATCCTCTGCGTGCTCAACGGCTCGATCGTCTTCACGGCAGAACTCATGCAAAGGCTTGATTTCCAATGCCAGCTCGCATCCATAAAACTCAAGTCATACTCCGGGACGCAATCGACCGGGTGCGTACAGACGGCAATGGGGCTGACATGCGATGTCAAGGGGCGTACCGTCATCGTCGTAGAAGACATCGTAGACACAGGCGGGACCATCGTCAAGCTCGACTCCATACTAAAAGAAGCCGGAGCGGCACGGATCAAGATATGCACGCTCCTATTCAAGCCTGACTCTTACGACAAGGACATAGCCATAGACTATGTAGCCAAAGAAATCCCGAACGCGTTCATCGTAGGCTTCGGACTGGATTACGACGAACTCGGCAGGGGACTGAAGGACATCTATGTAATAGATGAAGAGTAAAAACGAATTGAAAAACCAAATCAGATAAAATTCTCAAAGACATGAAATATTTCATACTTTTCGGGCCTCCGGGAGCCGGCAAAGGCACCCAGGCAGCTAAAATGAAAGAAAAATACTCCCTGCACCATATTTCCACGGGAGACCTGCTACGCAAGGAAATCGCAGCGGAGACCGAACTCGGGAAAAAGGCCAAATCGCTGATCGAAGCCGGGAATCTCGTGCCGGACGAAGTGGTCATCGGCATGATCAAAAACGTATTCGACAACGACAAGACGGCCAAAGGCTTTCTTCTCGACGGCTTCCCTCGCACCGAAGAACAGGCCGTAGCCCTTGACAAGATACTGAAAGACAGAAATTCCGAAGTAACATCGGTACTCTCGCTCATGATTGACGATGACGAAGTTGTCCGCAGGATAAAGAAACGCGCCGAAATAGAGAACCGCGCCGACGATGCCGACGAGGCCACTATCCGCAACAGGGTAAGGACGTACCATGAAAAAACCGAGCCTGTGATAAACCATTACAGGTCCACAGGCAAATATATGGAAATCGACGGCTCGGGAAATATCGAAGACGTATTCGGGACACTTTGCGGGATAATCGACAGACTCTGACCGATGGCCGACAGCAATTTCATAGACTATGTGAAATTGCCTGTCAAAACAACAAGAAATAAAACAAATATAATCCACTGACAATCATAAATATCAGTGGATTTTTCTTTTTCTCGTCACTCTGTTATTTTATCGATTTTCACGCATTTTCAGTCATATTTTGTTACCCGTTTGTTACTCCCGAAGGATACGAGTTCACCTGCCTGCTGACAATCGGGTATCCTGCCGAAAATGCGTTCCTGCCCAAGCAGAAAGCCATCAATGTAGAAGAACGGATACATTAGATGTTACACTAAATTGGAAATAAATCTGAAACTGAAAGGATTTGTTGCCCTCATCACGGGGGCTTCCAGTGGCATGGGATACGAAATGGCGAAAACTTTGCTCTCCCAAGATGCTACGGTCATTATCGGAGCACGGAAGAGTTCAAAGTTAAACAAAGCTTACGAGCAGTTGTCGTCGGCGGGCTACGATGTCCACGCCGTTCCCTTGGATGTTCGGGACGAAACGTCGGTAGGGACAGGGCAGTCTCGTTTATGTCTCTACAAGTACCAGTACCATGACGCGGAAGGGGCAATTCCCTTATGGTCCCTCCAAAGCCGGTGCCGAGGCAATGACGGTCATCATGGCAGAGGAACTCCGCGAGGCGGGCATGGCTGGCGCGGGTGTAAAAGCTTTTTTCCAACAGCATAATATGCCCATCCTGCCGCCTACGATTATGAACGAAGTGATTCTTTTTTTTGCTTCCCCCGAAGCTAAAGGCATCACAGGAGAGAAAATCATAGCTAAGGACTTCGAAACGTGGCTGAATAATCGGGGCTTGGCGTTTTCAGGAAAACATCTTTCGTTCTCGAATTCATCCTCCGAACCATTGATAAGGTAATTTACGAAGGACTATCATAACA
>JADIME010000046.1 GCA_017694935.1 Candidatus Merdivivens pullistercoris | reverse complement strand
TTGAGGCATCATTCCGGCATGTTCCCGCCGTTTTTATCGTAAAATAGCGCTGCTATTCTCCTCAAAAAACGACAAAAACCTGCACGAAAGCCTATCTCAAATGTTCTAAGAAAAAATTTTAAACAGCTTCTCACTGTCGGGGAAACAGGACAGCTGGAAGCATCCGTACTTCCTGAAAATGCCGGATACGGAGAAATCCTATGGACTTCTTCCGACGAGTCGGTAGCAATCGTGCACTGTAAAGCGCTTCAGCGTGCTTTTCGCATGGAGAAAGCACACTATCGCTTCTAAAGACAGGGCTGTCTTTAGGGGCAATTTTGCGGATAATCATATTTTTATTTGCACGGAATCCGATGGCGGCATAAACCTTTGTCCGGTAAAAAAGTCTAATATATGTGAATTTAATGCTTTCAATGTGGACGGAGATGCTAAAGATATAATGGACAGTCCTTTAAAAACCAATCCATACCGCGTTCCCGAAGGATATTTTTCCTCTCTGGAGGGAAAACTTCATGACAGGATTGAAAACGGGTACACCGGCAACCGGCATGAAAATGCATGGGGAAGGATGCTTAAACCCGCTTTCGGATTGGCATTGTCATTCGGTCTCGTGTTTGCGATAGGATTCGGAATCATGAAACTTTCCGGGACATCCGCAGGAGTGGCTTCCGAAGAGGAAATCATCTCCATGGAAGAGTACGACCTGATGAAGACGATGGCCGCATACGGTTTTACCGAAGAGGAGGAAGAAACCGGCGATGAAACGTTCACCGATGACGAATTTTTTGAATATCTGCTCGGAGAGGACAAGGTGATGCTCTATCTTGCAGCCACATATGAAGACACGGAAGAATAAACGATTATTATTTTTAATTAAAATACAGACACCACGGGCAGGACAAAAGGACATGCCGGTGGAATATGAAAAATGAAGTTGGATATGATTAGAAAACACTTGTTGCTTGGAGTATTGCTGATTTGCTTCCCGTTGTTCCCGGCATTCTCGGCCACGAACGAAAACGGGACAGTTCCGGGATGCAATAAAGAATGGAAAGAAAAAATGAGGTCGGAAAAGATTGCATATTTTACAGCCGAACTGGATCTGACTCCGGAAGAAGCACAAAAATTCTGGCCGGTATACAACATGCTCCAGGAAGAAAAAGAAAAATACCACAATGAAGCACGCGAGTGCATGAAACTCCTTGAAGCCGCCATAAGCGAAGGGAAACCGGAAAAGGAAATAGCGGAACTGCTTGACAATTACATCGAAGCGGCCGGCAAATGCGACAATATCCGCAATAGGACCCGTGAAGAAATAAGCAAGGTGCTGTCTGAAACAAAGACGGCAAGACTGTTCATTGCCGAAGAACGGTTCATGATGAAACAGTTCAAGAGTTTCAAAGAGAAAAAAGATGCTAGATAACGGAAAGGAAGAGGGTCCGATTTTGTCTGCCCGGCCTTGATTTTTGATAAAAATTATACAATACCATAAAAGCGGCACGATTAATGCAATATTAATGCGGTTTTATAGTATAGTTAGTGGTTTTTTAGTGGTTAGTTTTGGGCCTCAGGGTTTGAAATACAGCTCTGAGGTCTTTTTTATGTACTCTTCACCGTACTTGCCGTCTTCCTCCGTTATATACATTTCTTCCCTTACGAGAGGTCTCCTGTGCAGGGAAAACTCGGTCAATACACGCGAGAACGGTTTGCCGCGCTTGGAAGATACAAAAGTTATACGGTTAAGGTACAACCCTTTGTCCGAGGCATCGAATAAAACGGCTTTTCCATAGTCGGCCGGAAGTATCATGGCCACCCTCCCGTTGTCCGAAAGATTGGCCTGCGAATATGACAGGACTTCACGGAAAGACATCGTGTCCGTACTGCGCGCCTGCTTCCTGCGCACGGAAGGAGACCTGGTTTCACTTTCAAAGTAAGGAGGATTGGATACGACAAGGTCGGCTTTCCACGACGGGAAATCGCCCAAAGCACAATGCTCCGCCCTTAAATTGTCCTTCCACGGAGAGTTCTTGAAATTCAATCCGGCCTCCTGCACGGACAAATCATCGATATCGATGCCTATGATACTGTCATCCTGAGACAAGGAGCCGCAAAACGGCAAACCTCTTTTGGCCTCGCTCAGACGCTGCGCTACAATCAGCGCGACGACACCGGTTCCCGTCCCTATATCCAATACATTCTTGTCATCGGGAAAAACTGAGCACCACGCACCGAGCAAAACACCGTCGGTATTTATTTTCATGGCAGACAAATCGTTCTGCACCTGAAAGCGTTTGAACCTGAAAACCGTCATCGAATCACTCCCGGCTCATACGAAACGTCCGTCCTTCATCTCCAAGGCCCTGTCGCACATGTTTGCAAGACCTGCATCATGTGTCACTATCAGGATAGTCTGCCCGTAATGCTCACGCAATCTGAAAAAAAGGCCGTGGATTTCTTCCTTGGTCTTGCTGTCAAGATTCCCGGAAGGCTCATCCGCAAAAAGCACGGACGGGAAATTCATTATCGCCCTCGCTACCGCCACTCTCTGCTGCTCCCCTCCTGACAATTCCGAAGGCTTGTGCGAAGCCCTCCCGGCCAGCCCCACCTCGTTCAGCAGCTCAAGGGCGCGCTTCGATGCGGAAGCAAAACTGTCTCCTCCGATGAGAGCCGGCATCATTACATTTTCCTTGGCGGTAAACTCAGGCAAAAGATGATGCGCCTGAAATACAAAACCTATCTCCTTGTTCCGAAAATCCGCCAACTGCACAGAGGAAAGCCCGGAAAGGTCCCGTCCGTTAATCTCTACTGTCCCGCTGTCCGGAGTCAGCAATGTCCCCAGAATCTGCAAAAGAGTGGACTTGCCGGCACCGCTTGCGCCGACGATGGAAACCACTTCGCCTTTATCGACAAAAATATCCACTCCCTTCAGTACCTTGAGTTGTCCGAATGACTTTTCTATTCCTGATGCCTTTATCATATAGAGGTATTTTTGACAAAGTTAATGTATTTTTCTGCAATTTTTCCATTAAAATTTGGAGATATGGGAAAAACGCCATACCTTTGCTGTCCGTTTTATAAAAGACTTCTTTTTCGGGGTGTGGCGCAGTTGGCTAGCGCATCTGGTTTGGGACCAGAGGGTCCTGTGTTCGAGTCACAGTACCCCGACACGACAAGGGCGACCGTTTTGGCCGCCTTTGTTTTTATGCCCTTTTCAAGGTGTGTCATGCGCGCTCGGCAAATGATGCTTGAAATCCTTATCCGTTGCACGGATTTTGCATACTTCCATGCCGGTTTTTTGACAATTATTTAATTATACATAAAATACACGAAGCTATGAGCTATTTGACTAATGAGAAATTGACCATCGTCGGTGCTGCCGGCATGATCGGATCCAACATGGCGCAGACTGCCATGATGATGAGACTGACCCCTAACGTATGTCTTTACGACCCATTCGGACAAGGTCTTGAAGGCGTTGCCGAAGAGATGTACCACTGTGCTTTCGAAGGCGCCAACATCACTTTTACAACTGACATGAAAGAAGCGCTTACCGGTGCAAAATATATAGTTTCTTCAGGCGGAGCTCCACGTAAGGCCGGAATGACACGCGAGGACCTCCTTAAAGGAAATTGCGAAATAGCGGAACAGCTCGGTAAAGACATCAAAGCATACTGCCCTGACGTAAAACATGTAGTGATCATCTTCAACCCTGCCGATCTGACAGGTCTGGTGACATTGCTTCACTCGGGACTGAAACCTAACCAGGTGACTACTCTGGCGGCATTGGATTCCACACGTCTGCAAAGCGCGCTTGCAAAAGAATTCGGCGTGCAGCAGAGCAAAGTCATGAACTGCCATACTTTCGGCGGACACGGCGAGCAGATGGCCGTTTTCGCATCGAGGGTGCTCGTAGACGGAGTTCCTTTCAGCGAATTGCTCGGCACCAAGCTTTCAAGCGCACGCTGGGAAGAAATCAAAGGCAATGTAATACAGGGAGGCAAGAAGATCATCGACCTCAGGGGACGTTCTTCATTCCAGAGCCCTGCATACGTTTCAATCGAAATGATAGCCGCCGCAATGGGAGGAAAAGAATTCCGTTGGCCTGCAGGCTGCTATGTGAATAACGAGAAATACCATCATGTCATGATGGCCATGGACAGCATCATCGACAAGAACGGCGTTTCATTCAAGGTTCCTGAGGGAACGGCCGAAGAAATGGCAGCCCTTGAAGCTTCATACGAACACCTCTGCAAGATGCGTGATGAGATCATAAGCCTCGGCATTATTCCTGAAGTAAAAGACTGGAACAAAATCAACGCTAATCTGTAATAAGTTATCATAAATGAAAGTTGCTGTGCCACAGGTACGGCAACTTTTTTATTTTCCAAACGACCTCTAAATCTATGACGACATGCATAACAACTATGGATTACACGAATTGTTGTACACCGGGGAACATTACACCTGCAACAATTATCTCTCCGACATCGGAATAGGCTTCGTTTACAAGGAATTCGATGAAGGAAGCCAGCTGCACCGCAACTGCTTCATGCAGTACAATCACCTTATTTTCATTATCGAAGGAAACTGCACGGTCAGCTGCAACCAATTCACGGGACGGCATTTCAAATCAGGGGAAATGGTACTGATCCCGCGTTCTTCCGCATTCAGGGGCCAGGCGGATTCTCCCATGAAAATAATAGACATGGCATTCGAAGTGCCCATAAGCGGATGCGACAGGCTCATCCTGCACAACTATTTTCCACTGTGCCAGAACATGAAATACGATTTCTATTCACACAGCAATTTCAACCGTTTCTGCAAAGAGAATTTCGGATGCAGCCCGACACGGCTGGTTGAAACTTACAGGAAAATCAGGCAAAACGAGAACAAATAGGGATTTTTCGGTAAATCCGACAAAATCCGGGCACGTACCTTTGCACCGTACAAACAAAAGGTCTTAAAAAGTAAGAAGCTGTTTAAAATTTTTTCTCAGAACATTTGAGGCAAGCTTCCGCGCAGGTTTTTGTCGTTTTTTGAGGAGAATAGCAGCGCTATTTTACGATAAAAATGGCGAAAACGTGCCGGAATGATGCCA
>JADIME010000045.1 GCA_017694935.1 Candidatus Merdivivens pullistercoris | reverse complement strand
TTGAGACACGCTTTTGTGCAGGTTTTTGCCGTTTTTTGAGGAGAATAGCAGCGCTATTGTGTGATAAAAATGGCAGAAAGATGCCGAAATGGTGGCACAAAGAACTTTTGAAAAAATTTTAAACAGCTTCTTAACGATTATCCGCAAAATTACACTTATGAAGATGAATGCAGTAATTGCCACGGACAGTATATCCCTCCTGAGCGAAGTGCTGTTCACTTTCGAATGTCCACCGGACATTCTCATAAACCGTTCACGACCCGTTCACGAGGCCACGGGCGGCCACGCTGTCCGTAGCAATTACTGCATACACTATCATATTTGGTGTAATTTTGCGGATAATCATAAAAAATATCTAAACTATTTGTCAATTTTGTGCAGTATATGAACCGATGAGGCGTTTATATTTTGTGTATATGGGAAGATTGCATTCAACCACAGAAGCCGAGCTCGCCGGAATGTGCGGGAAAGGTCTGCCGGAAGCACAAGAAGAGCTGTACGGCAGATATGCCTCCGCCATGTTCGCCATTTGTCTCAGATACTGCGGGAACAGGGACGATGCCGAAGATCTGCTTCATGACGGATTCATCAAGATATTCGGAAGTATCCGAAAGTTCAGATACCAAGGAGCCGGATCGCTCGGAGGATGGATGGGAAAAGTCTTCGTGAACGAGGCTGTCAGCAGGCTCCGCAAAAAGGCACGCCGCGACATCAGGTCAGTGCCGGTTGAAGAAAGCACCTTGACAATATATGATGAAACGGGAACCTCTGACGACACATTGGAAAACGTGTCTCCCGAGAAACTCATTGAAATGATTTCGGAACTTCCCGACGGCTGCAGGAGCGTACTTAACCTGTACGTTTTCGAACAGAAGAGCCATAAGGAAATCGCAAGGCTGTTGGGCATAAAGGAAAACAGTTCCACATCACAGTTACACCGGGCAAAGGCCATTTTAAGAAACAAGATAAACAGGCTTAAGAATGGAAATGAGAACAGACGATAATTTTTCCGAAGCATTAAGGGAAAAGACTTTGGGCGCGGACATAACCCCTCCCGAATACCTGTGGAGCGGGATACGGCACGGCATGGCGAGGAGGAAAAGCGCCATTGCGGCAATATCGGCATGCTGTTCCTGCCTTGTAGCTTTGCTCTCGGCTTACGGGATATATTCCATCTACACAAACGGCACCGTGCAAACCGGCCACGGAACGGAGCGGAAACAGTTCATGATCGCGGCAGCCGTTCCCGGCATCATATCGGAAAAGACAGGTACTTTCCCGAGAGACATAAATATCATACGTGCCGGACGGCATGCAGACATGGACAATATGCCTGTGACGCATAACGAAATGACAGCGACAGACACCGATGACCCGGCACAGCCTCCATCGCCGCAAAAAACAGATACGCGGCAAATCACGGAAAATACCTGGACTGACAGCCACGATGTAGAAGTACAGGTTACCGGCCCACAAGAAGAAAACGCCGGGACAGGCGATGATGACGGCAAGTCCAGAAATCAATTCAAGATAGGAGCATCCGTATCGCCGGCCGCGATACAGTATTCCGCGGCCAATCCGGCAATACCCCAGGCGATGCTGCACTCTTACGCGGCGGCCCTGTCAAAAAACGAAATCGAATTGGAGCATTCCATCCCCGTCAGTTACGGGCTCTCGTTCTCTTATGATTTTACAAACAGATGGAGCATATATGCCGGAATAGATTACACGCTATACAGATCCTCCAACAGCACGGACGATATGGAATTGCTGCAGAAACTGCATTATATCTCCATACCGATAGGCCTGAATTTCAAAATAGTCGAAAGCCGGATAGTGGATTTCTATATCACTGCCGGGGGATCAGTGGACAAATGCGTGTCGGGCAATGTCAAATATACCCGTCCGCGCCAGAATGGAGGAAGCGAGACTACGGATCTCCGGATAAAAGGCATAGAAGGCTCCTTGAGGGCAGGCGTAGGACTCATGCTCAAAATCGCCCCGCATACGGCCATTTTCGCCGAACCTGTGTACATTAGATACTTTAACGGAAACACAAGTATAACAAGTTACAGGACAGCCCACGAAAACGGGTTCAACGTATCAGTCGGGCTGAGATTCAATATCTGACGAGCGCTTATCGCGATATTTGTTTTTAGACATCCCCGTTTCCTTTACAGGTTCCGGGGCACCGGCTACTACAATGACTATCTCCCCTTTAGGCTCGTTTTCCGTGAAATACGCCGCCAATTCTCCCAATGTCCCCCGCACAGTTTCTTCGTGTATCTTTGTCAATTCGCGGGAAACCGAAGCCATGCGGTCAGAACCGAAGACTTCAGACATCTGCGAAAGAGCCTTGGCCAAACGGTACGGTGATTCGTAAAAAACCATAGTCCTGCGCTCGTCTTTCAACGCATCCAAACGGGTAGCCCTGCCTTTCTTCTGTGGCAGGAAACCTTCAAACACAAAGCGGTCCAACGGGAACCCGCTATTGACCAAGGCGGGAAGAAAAGCGCACGGCCCCGGCAAAGTCTCCACTTCAACGCCCTTTTCTACGCATGAACGCACAAGCAGGAAGCCCGGATCGCTTACCCCCGGCATTCCGGCATCGGAAACAAGAGCCGTGTCCAATCCGGAAGCAATCCTTTCGCTTATATATTCGGCCGTCCTGTGCTCGTTGAACTTATGATGGGACTCAAGTTTGGGGGCGGTTATACCGTAATGACGGAAAAGTATCTGTGAAGTACGGGTATCCTCGCAAAGTATCAGTTCCACGCTTTTAAGCACTTCGACAGCCCTGTATGTCATGTCGCCGAGATTCCCGATCGGAGTCGGGACTATATAAAGTTTTGCCATAAATCCCTGACTGACTATCCTAACTTACGCCTTGCCGCCATCATGAAACGATATACGGCATCGGACTTCATATCCCATTTGAAACCATTGGAAACAAGATATTCCACAAGTTCTTCCATATTTTTCATGCCGTTTATGTCAAGCACGGTATTCTGGAATTTTACAGGGTCGCCGTCGAAAAGCGAATTTATGAATTCCACCCTGTCGTTCAATGTAACCGCACTGCGCATATCATTGACAGGCAGCCCCGGACGATCCTTCATCCAATCATAATCGTAAAGCATGAAGACCGGCATGCCGTAATCTTCTTGGTTCTCCGGCAAAGTCTTCCTGCCTTCAGACTTGTTTTCAGGGACAGTTTCCTGAACAGGTTCAAAAACATGTTCCGTTTCAAACAGTGTCTCATCCAATTCCAACTCCTGCCCGGAGTCCGGCACGGCTTCCGATTCCGGCTCCACCTCGAATTCCGGCAATGAATTTTCTTCCGTCAGGGACGTCAAAAGCGATTCAATCGATGATATTTTCTCGTTTAACCCGTTTACAAGTCCTTTCAAGGCGGACAATTCATCACGGATAGCGGATATTTTCTCTTCCATCGTAACGAAACTTTTCTTAATTTTGTGAGGCAAATTTAAGAAGTTGTTTTGATTTTTTCCAAACAGCTTCAAAATAAATACCTATATAATACGCAATGTTTACAGAAACCCCGAAAAGAAGCGGAGGCATAGAGATATGCTGCGGCTCGATGTTCAGCGGAAAATCATCCGAACTGATAAGAAGGCTATCGCGCGCCAAAATAGCCAAGCTCAGGGTAATGTCGTTCATGCCCGCCATGGATACGAGATACAGCACCTTCGAGGTAGTCAGCCATGACGGGATGCATATCGAGTCCATGGCCGTGAACACACCGGATGAAATACTCAGACATGCACAAAACGTGGATGTCGTAGGAATAGATGAAGTGCAGTTCATGGACGAAAGCATAGTGGAAGTAGCATCCATGCTTGCCGACAGGGGAATACGTGTAATATGCGCCGGCCTCGACATGGACTATACGGGCAAGCCTTTCGGTCCTATGCCCAGACTCATGGCCATAGCGGAACATGTAACCAAACTTCATGCTATATGCGTAAGGTGCGGAGACCCTGCCAACCACAGTTTCCGTACCGCCGACTCCGACGAACTCGTAATGCTCGGTGAAAAAGATGCCTACATACCACTATGCCGGCATTGTTTCAACGAGCTGATGAAAAAACGCTCGGGAGCGGACATTTTCAAAGAGGCCGAATAGACAGTTTCCTGTTGTCTATCAGCTTGACCGCCTTGCGGTTCCTGTCAGGAAAAATTATGGCATTGTTTTCATTTACCGGAACTATCCTGATATCCGGAGCCACCCTTATCCGGGCACGGAACCGGTCTTTCATGTCCTTGATTACATCCAACGGCAGTCCGTCAGACCCGAGAGGCACGTATTTCAGTCCTATGCGCACTGTCACGTCGTCGGCTCCTATCTCATTGTCGGACAGTATCACCACATAGTTTTCCAGATACGGGGTATTGTCGCATACATCATTTATGGCCGGCGGGTACAATGTAGTACCTTTGAATTTGATCATGTGATTCTTCCGCCCTATTATCGGGGAAATGCGCATCGTTGTACGTCCGCAGGCACAACGGCCATAGTGAAAACGTGCCATGTCTCCGGTACGGAATCTCAGGAGAGGCATCGCCTCGACCCCCAAAGTGGTTATGACCAATTCGCCCTCTTCTCCTTCAGCGACTGGAGCCCCTTGGTCGTCAATCAATTCGCATATAATCAATTCGGGATGATGATGTCCGCCGCAGCCGTAGCCGCATTCGCAGAAACTCGTTCCCATTTCAGTAGAAGCGTATGTAGAGTAAAGCTTGAGTTCAGGCCATTTCTCATTAATGCGTTTCCCGAGCAGGTTCAGCGAAAAATCCTGTTCGCGGAGGTTCTCCCCTATGCAGACCGCCTTTCTGACAGAACAGCCACGGTAATCTATGCCGTGGTCTTCAGCGTATTTTATGATTTTCAATATGAATGAAGGGACACAGATTATCGCATCGGGATGTATGCGGTTGATGGTATCCCATTGCAGTTCCGGGATACCGTTGCCGACCCTGATGATAGATGCTCCCATCGACCTGATACCCAACACGTATGCATAACCGGCCATGAAACGCTTGTCCAAAGTGGTCATCAATTGGTATATCTCTCCGGGGTGACCGTCGGCGCATTCGAAAGAAATCTTTTCATTGTATGCGAGCCTGTCCAGATCTCTGGACGTGGCGGCAAATACCACGGGATCACCAAGAGTGCCGCTCGTTGTCATGTAATCGGCAATGTCTTCTTTCGGCACGCACAGGAAATCTTCGTTGTAAAGCTGCAGATCCTTTTTTTCAGTGAAAGGCACATGCCTCAGATCTTCCAATGTCATGACAGAAGACGGGTCTATCCCGTTTTCATTGAACATTCTCCTGTAATATGCGGAATTTTCCATTAGATAATGTACCTGTTCCCTCAGTTTTTCTTCCTGGAACGCCTTTATCTTCTCAGGCGACTCGTATTCTATATTCATCATCTGTTTCCTTCTAACGATTATGTATCTTGCTGCTGTTTGCCGCAAAGGTACGAAGTTTTAGAAGCTGTTTACACTTCAAATTACAAATCAGAACAAAAAATTCCGACCAACCGCTGAACGGCCGATTTGATTTTTTTATATCTTGCAGCACCTATATACAATATGCGATACAGATGGACAGCACTGAATTCAAAAGACTTAGAAGCTGTTTAAAATTTTTTCTTAGAACATTTGAGATAGGCTTTCGTGCAGGTTTTTGTCGTTTTTTGAGGAGAATAGCAGCGCTATTTTACGATAAAAACGGCGGGAACATGCCGGAATGATGCCT